>JBOHBD010000374.1:0-9193 GCA_050698195.1 Gaiellaceae bacterium | reverse complement strand
AGTAGGAGGGCTTGGCGGAACGGGCCTCGTCGCAGGGGTGCCGCTGGTCGGCGCGAGGCAAGGACGCAGGGAGCGCCCATACCTGAGGTGTGGGCGCGACCGAGGACGCCGCCTGGCGGCGATCCAGCGCTCCCCCGGCGGCATGGAGCCTGTTTCGCCAGGTCCTCCTAGATCCAACGACGGGCTCGCGCACCGGCCAGCGTCGTCGCTGCGAGCCCGAAGATGAATGCGAGGACGATCCAGAAGTACGTGCTGTCCTCGAAGACGGCCAGCTTGAAGTTCATCCCGAGGACGCCTGCGATCAGCGCGCCCGGGAGGAGGAGCAGCGAGCCGAGCGTCAGGATCTTCATGATGTCGTTCGTCCGCTGGCCGGTTCGCGCGAGGATGACGTCGAACGAGCCCACGACCGAGTCACGGCTGTCGCGGGCGGCCTGGACTGCCGTCTCGAGGTCGCCCCGGAGAGACTCGAATCGCTCGGCGTGCTTCGAGCTCGTGATCTCCTCGAGCTCCGGTCGCGTGAGCGCCAGGAACATCTCGCGGTGCGAGACGAGAGCCCGGCGGAGCCTGCCGACCTCCCTGCGCAACTCGACGAGCTTCCGAAGCTCGGACTCGGGCTCCTCGAGCGTGCCCTCCATGGCACGCGTGTCGAACTCCTCGAGGTCGAGCTCGACGGCTTCGAATGCCGCCAAGTAGGCCGCGAGGACCCACTCGAGAAGATTGGCGAGGAACTCCGGGCCGTCGAGCCGACCCGTCTCACCCGATCCACACGCGCGCTCGCGAAACTCGTCGAAGACTTCGACGGGAGCGTCGTGCACGGTCACGACCCACTGTTCCGCGACCAGACATCCGACCTTGACGAGATCCGTCGCACGGCCGTTCGGAGACGGCACGAACGCGGTCACGTGCAGGTACGAGCCGAAGTCGCCGAAGTACGGGCGACCGTCCTCGCCCGCGAGCCGCTCCTCACTTTCACGGCTGAGCTCGAGGCCCTCGACCAGCTCCCGGACGTGATCCCGCTCGGGGCTGTCGAGGTCGATCCAGAGAATCGACTTCCGGCCCAGCCGGTCGGCCCGACGCGCCCAGTCCTCGACCTCGTCGACCTGGTCGCGGTCAAAGAGAAGCGCTGTCGCCATCGGCGCGGGATACCCCTCGCCAGGGCCTCGGAAACGCGGCTCTACCCGAGGTAGTAAGCGAGGACGACGAGCCCGAGAACGAGCGCGACGGCGCACGCGATCAGGAAGGCGACGCTTCCGAGCACGGCCACCGGTGTCGAGGCCGTCCTGCCCGCCGCCACCTCCTGCTCGTCCGTACGCGCGGTGGCGCTCTCCGCTTCCGGAACGCCGGTGCGTTCGCCGGACGTATCGGCGGGACGGCTCATGCGAGTGCGAACGACGGCTTGTGCTCGATGTACTCGAGCTCGATGCCGTCGGGCCCGGGGACGAACATCGCCCGGCTCGACTCGGCGTCCACGACCTTCCTCACGGGAATGCCCTCTGCCTCGATCGATCTCCCTGTGTCCTCGATCGAGTCGACGAGGAGCCCGAGATGGTTGAGGAGGGGACGGTCCGTCGCTGGAGGCGAGCCCCCGTGCAGCTCGACATGCGTATCTCCCAGGCGTACCCGCGGAACTCCCGGCGTGACGGGTTCCGCCTGCTCGAATCCGTACTCGAGCCACGAGCGTGCGCTCGCGACCGGATCGGCCGTCAGGAGCGCCACGTGGTCGAGATCGACCTCCCCGTCCGTCCGAGCCGGAACGAGCACGAGCTCCAGGCCGTCTCCGACCTGGATCGTCCGCTCCACCGTGCCACAGGGGATGCCGATCCCGACGCGGAGGAGGGCCCCGCGCTCGCGCGCTCCGGGTGTCCTGAAGAGCGTGAGCTTCCCGAGCTCCGGGCGACGTCCGATCAGAACGAACTCCTCGGTCTCCTCGATGACACGGAACGGCAGCTGAGCTCGGATACGTGCCGCGACGGCGTCCGGATCGGAGACGTACAGCGCCACGTGGTCGATCTTCTCCGCGGTCAGAGAGGCCACGCAGGACCGGTACCCGCCTCCCCACTCTCGAAACGCGAGTGGCGCGTGGCCGTCAGCGGAGCAGCGGCGCGAAGTCGTCGTTCCACTCGCGGTCGCTCACGGCCCGGCGGAACAACTGCTCGAGAACCGTCCGTGGCGTCTCCCCTTCCTCGTGGGCGACGAGGCAGACGCAGGCAACGAGCAGATTGCGGAGGAGGTCCGAGTCGATCCGCGCTGCGACGAGCGCTCGCTCGAACGCCCAGACGCTTCGCTCGGCGTCCGATGCGGGTCCTCGCTGACGGATTGCCTCGAAGAGCGGCTCCGGATCCACGGCGTTCCAGTTCACGCGTCCAAGTATGGCGACCTCCGCGGATCTCGAAAGGCACGTTTCCCCACCGGAACCGGCGGGTACGGGGCGATCGAATAGGCGTTCCGACTCGAGGAGGACGAGTATGCAGACAGACGTCTGGACGTATCGCGACAAGTCGCGCCTCGGCAAGGACATCGCCGGCGCCGACATCGCCGGCTACAGCGTCGAGGCCATCGACGGATCGATCGGCAAGGTCGACGAGGCGACGTACGACGCCGGCTCGAGCTACCTGATCGTCGACACGGGGCCCTGGATCTTCGGCAAGAAGGTCATGCTGCCGGCAGGCGTCGTGCAGAGGATCGACGACACCGACGAGCTCGTCTTCGTCAACCGGACCAAGGACGAGATCAAGAGCTCTCCGGAGTTCGACGTCTCGATGGTCACGGACGACTCGTACCGCGGCCGGCTCGGTTCGTACTACGGGCCCGGCGGCCAGGCCCATCGCGACTGGGACGACACGCTCTAGCGCTGTTCGCCCCCGGCTACGGGCGGGCCGGTGACGTGCACCGGCCCGCCTCGAGTCACGCGTCCGGTTCCTCCGGGCCGAGATCCGCTCCGACCGGCGTCTCCATCGCCGCCTCGCGCCGGTACAGGAGGACCTCACGTGCGATCGCCAACAACGAGCCTGCCACGGGGATCGCGAGCAGAGCGCCGAGGATGCCTGCGAGCTGGGCGCCGACGAGGACCGCGCACAGCACGGCCAGCGGCGACAGCTCCACGGTTCTCCCGTACACGAGCGGCTGCAGAACGTGGTTCTCGAACTGCTGGTAGGCGAGGAAGAAGGCGATGACGATCAGGCAGTGGAGCCAGTCGGTCTCGATGAGGACGACCGTCGACGCGATGATCGCGGCGAGCGTCGCGCCCGCGAGGGGGATCAGGTCGAGGATCGCGACGACGAGCCCGAGCGCGATCGCGAAGTCGCTTCCGACTGCGAACAGCACGACGGCCGACGTCACGCCGGCGATCAGGCTGATCAGCAGGTTGCCGGTGACGTAGCCGGAGATCGTCCGGTAGACGTTCTGCCCGACACGCGCGTAGCGCATCCGAGTGGTGGCCGGGAGGAGGTCGAGGAAGCGCTCGATCGTGCGCGGGCCCTCGAGCAGCATGAAGTAGGTGAGGAAGATGATCGTGATCACGCCGACGACCGCGGTCACGACGCTTCGCACGACGTCGAGGATCGGCTCGCCGAGTCCCAGGACTCCCGCCGCACCCTCGGACTCGATCGCCTCGCGGATGCGGTCGACGATCTGGTAGTCCTCCTGCAGGAATCCGAGCGGGCCGCGTCCGGCGGTCAAGTCGTCGATGAAGTCCGGGACCGCCTCGACGAAGTCGCTGACCTGCGTGACGAGAGGCGGGACGACGAGGAAGCCGATCGCCGACACGAGGAGGAGCGCGAGGCCGAACACCACCGTCGCCGCCCACCCGCGACGCATCCCGCGCCGCTCGAACGCCTCGACCGCTGGATTGAGCGCCGCTGCCAGGACGATCGCGATCAGGATCCAGGTCAGGACCTGCCAGGCGAGGTACGCAAGCAAGAGGGCGAGCCCGACGAGCACCGCGATGCCGAGCACGGAGAGCACTGTCCGCGGCCGAACCATGACCACGCGTACCTCGGTCGAGGACATGTCCTGGGTGTTCGGGGCCGGCGAAAGACTTCCTGGCGGCGGGCTCAGGCGGCCAGCGAGTCCCGCGCTTCCACTATCCCGAGCCCCTCGACGAGCGTGAAGAAGGCGCGCGCGAAGGGGGACGAGCTCGACAGCGTCCGCACGAACGTCCAGTCGACCTGCTCCCGGAGCGCGCGAGCCAGCTCGAGCACCGCCTGGAAGTCGGGATTCTGCTCGGTCAAGGCGAGGAGCTTCGTGACGAGGACGTCGTCGATCGAGGCGACGAGCAGGTTCTGTGCTCCGACCTCGAGCCACTCGGCCCGCTCGAAGTGCTCGTCGGTGATCGGACCGCCCGCAGGCCGGAAGATCAGGTCGACGAGCACGGGCCCGTCGTAGGCCTTGTAGAGCCACTCCTCCGGTGCACGCTCGGCTCGCATCCCCGCCGCAACGAGCGCCTCGAGCCCGCGTTGCGCCTCTTCCTCGCGAACGTAGAAATCGACGTCGTGATCCGTGGGCGGTCCTCCGCGCGCCCACGCTGCCAGCCCGCCGCCGAGCATGAACTCGATCTCGGCGTCCCGCAGCGCGGCCGCAGCATGCTTCATCGTCGCCACCAGCAGGTGAACGGTCTCTTTCGTCGCAGACGTCATCGCCGCCGCGTGGTACCCGTTTTCGGCGTTCGCGGAACGTCAGCCACGGGTACACCTGCCTGGATGACGACCACGATCCGCATCGCGGCCGCCGCGGACATCCATGCGGTCGAGCCACTTCGCGAGCATCTCGAACGCGCCTTCGCATCGGTCTCCGGGGAGAGCGACCTCGTGCTGCTCGCGGGCGACTTGACGACGACCGGACTGCCCGAGCAGGCGGTGGTGCTCGCCGATGCGTGCGGCTCGCTGCAGATACCCGTCGTCGCCGTCCTCGGCAACCACGACCACCACTCGGGTCGTTGCGAGGAGGTGAAAGAGGCGCTCCTTGCCGGCGGCGTCGTCGTCCTCGACCGCAGCCACATGATCCTCGAGATCGGCGACGCCGAGGT
The DNA here is from genome assembly GCA_050698195.1 of Gaiellaceae bacterium. Taxonomy (GTDB): domain Bacteria; phylum Actinomycetota; class Thermoleophilia; order Gaiellales; family Gaiellaceae; genus GMQP-bins7. The sequence goes on along the minus strand of JBOHBD010000374.1, from coordinate 4,170 downwards.
CGGGATCGTCGGGACGAAGGGCTTCGTCGGCGGGTTCCCGGGCGCCGAGATCGCCGATTTCGGAGAGCCGGCGCTGCGCCACGTGTACCAGGAGACGACGCGCGAGGTCGAGGCGCTCGAGCGGGGCCTCGAGGAGGTCGCCGGCTGCCACAAGCGGCTCGTCCTCCTCCACTACGCACCGGTCTCGGACACGCTCGTCGGCGAGCCGGAGCCGATCTGGGCCTTTCTCGGCTCAGGCAGGCTCGCCGGTCCGATCGGAGCGCACCGACCTGATCTCGTCGTCCACGGGCACGCGCACCACGGAACCCCGCGGGGGGCGATCGGCGAGGTGCCCGTCCACAACGTCGCGGTCCACGTGACGGGTCAGGACTTCGCGCTCTTCGACGTGTGATCGGCGCCGATCTCGGCGAGCCTGTCGCGGGCGAGCTCGAGGTCGTCGAGGAGCTCGACACGCATCTCTTTTCGACGCTCGCCGGCGCGAAGGACGGCGGATGGATGGATCGTGACGAGCGCAGGGTGTCCCGACTCGAGCTCGAGCCGGAGGCCCCGAAGCTCCCCCACGCGCGCGGATCTGCCGAAGAGTGCCTGCGCGGCGGTCGCGCCCGGCAGAGGACGAGCGCCGGCCGTACTGCTTCGAGCTCGAGACCGAGCCAATGGCCGCACGCCCGGATCTCGGACCAATTGGGCTTGTCGTGGATCCTCCTCTTCCCGGACGGGCGCCACTTGAAGTGCTTGACCGCGTTCGTCAGGTACACGCTCCGCTCGGGGATCCCCGCCTCACCGAGAAGCTGCCGAAGCAGCCTGCCGGCTGGACCGACGAACGGGTGGCCCTCGCGGTCCTCCGCGTCCCCCGGCTGCTCGCCGACGAGCATCAGTCCTTTCGAGCCGCCCTCGCCGAACACCGTCCGGGTTCCGAGCTTCCAGAGCGGGCACCGCCGGCACCCAGCCGCCTCCCTGCGGATCGCCTCCAGGCCGGGGGTCATCTCTTCCGTCGGTACTTCTTCGGGAGCCCGGCCTCGACCTCCTTCGGGTCGAGCCCTCCCTCCGCCAGAAGCGTGTCGAGCTTCGCCTCGATGCGCTCGCTGGAGTCACTCGACTCGCTCGACCCTTTGTAGACGAGGTAGGCGCAGGCGATGGTGAACGCGGAGAGCTGCAGGAACTCCGACTGCCAGTTCTCGAGCGTGGACTGCCAGAACTCGACCCAGAACTCCTGGGACCAGAACTCGGCCTTCCGGCCATGGTCGGCGCTGTCCGAGACGTAATGGAGCCACTCGACCCCCAGCTGCCCGATCCAGGCGACGACAAAGATCGAGACGAAGAGGACGCCGAGACCCCGGTCGCGTATCCAATCGCGCATCAGACCACTCCGTGTTCGAGCGACTCTTTCCCCGCGGCCGCAGCCCGTTGCACACGGCGCCGCCGCCGACCGGCCGCGTCACCGGTAGACGGCGGCGCCGTGTCGTGCACTACCTGGTCGACGCGGTCGCGCGCCGCCTGGAACGTGGCTTGGCGGCTCGCGTCGCGGTCGTCTTCTCCGCCTTGGACGTCTCCTTCATGATGCGCCTGGAGATCGTCTCGACCTTCTTGAGCGCGTCCTTCTCCTGGCGGAGGTTCTCCTCCAGGAGCTTCGCCGACTCTGACTCACCGAGCGCCTTGGCCTTGCCGACCAGCCCCGTGTAGGCGGCGATCTCGTAGTGCTCGGCGCGTGCTGCGGAGCCCGTGATGAACACGTCCCGGAGCTTCGTGCTCGGCTCGTTCTCCTTCATGAACGACTCGTGCTCCTCCTTGATGCCCTCGATCCCGGGGCAGACCTGTGCCTCCGCGCGCTTTCCGAGCTGTCTGAAGACCTGCTCGAGGTTCTCCACGTGTCCCTGGGTCTCCTCGAGATGGTGCTTGAAGGCCTTGGAGAGCTCGCTGTCCGAGGCCTCGCTGGCGAGCTTCGGAAGCACCTTCGTCAGCGTCTTCTCCGCGTAGTACATGTCCTGGAGCTCATGGACGAAGAGCTCCTTCGGCGACGTCATCTGCGTCACGTCCTCCTCCTTCGGTCGGGGAATGGGTGAATGGGACGTGTACCCGTGTCTCCAGCCGCGAAACGGTGTTTCGGAGAACGCGACCCTCGGGAACGAGCGACCTCGTCGAGTGAGCGTTTCGACGATCGCCGGACGTGGGTACAAGCACACGACCGGCAAGGAGGAGGTAGATCCATGATCTGGCTGCTCGTGCTCGTACTCTTGATCCTGGCGATCGGCGGAGGCGTCGCGCTGTCGAAGTTCCTCTTCCTCCTGCTGGTCGTCGCGCTCGTGCTGGCGCTCGTGGGCGCATTCAATCGCTCCCCGGTCTGAACCGCGGAGCTCAGGAGCTGCAGCGGGTGGTGGGGGACCCGCCCGCTGCGGCGATTCGTTGCGTCACCGCGCTGCTCGACATAGGCTCTCGCCATCGAGCACAACGCCGGCAGGGGGGTACCGGAGAGCGAGCGACTTGCCCGGCGTTACTTCGCACTGTTCACGCAGGGTGAGGTGGACAAGATGCTCGACCTCATCCATCCGGAGATCGAGATGGTGCTGAAGACGACGCGTCCCGGCGACGTCCTTCGCGGCAAGGACGACGTCGCGGCGTTCGTCCAGGAGATCGCCGGGAAGTTCTACGAGAGCGTGCCCGAGGTCTTCCGACCGATCGACGACACCCGCATCGTGATCGAGGGCCGGATGCGCTGGATGGACGACGCGCGAGTCCTGCGAGACGACCCGATGATCTGGGCGCTCGAGTTTCGCGACGGACTCGTCTGGCGCTCCACACCCGCCCACTCCGTGCTCGAGGCGGAGTCGATTCTCGCGGCACCGCGAAGCTAAAGGCTAGTCGTCGCGTGCACAGGGGCACGTACGGCCGCGCCAGTAGTACTTCCGGCAGGCCGCGCAGCGCGTTCTGAGCTCCGGGCGCTCGAACATCCGCAGGCGCACGCCGAGGGAGAGCATCGTCACGCTCGCCGCGAGCGCCGCAAGCCAACTCGCGTACTGGGCGGTCACGCCGCGTTGATACCCGTCCGTCCCGAGCCGTAAACGAGCGGTTGTTTTTGCGAAGGTGACGAAGGGAACCCACACCCCGTCTGGCCTCACACGAGAGGGAGGCTCCGATGCGCCCGACACCCGCCCCCATCGGCGGCCGAGCTCGAGATCCGGCGAGTACCCTGAGCACCGAGGTCGACGCGCAACAGCCTGATCCGAGCGGGACGCTTCCCGACGAGATCCTCGCCCTCGTCGAGCAGGGCGAGCGGGACGGCTGCCTCACGCTCTCCGAGCTCGAAGCGCTGCTCGCCGTACACGAGCTCGAGGACGAGGCCGTCGAGGAGCTCCACGAGGAGCTCGAGCGCCGCGGGATCGAGATCACGGACGACTGCGTCCGGAACGACGCCGGCGACCCCTCGTACTCGAACGGCGAGCTCGCGGCCGCGACGACCGACAGCCTGCAGCTCTTCCTGAACGAGATCGGACGCTATCCGCTGCTCACCGCGGAGGAGGAGGTGGAGCTCGCGAAGCGCATCGAGCGCGGCGACGCCGCGGCCAAGGAACGGATGATCAACTCGAACCTGCGCCTGGTCGTCTCGATCGCGAAGCGGTACCAGGGTCACGACCTCTCACTTCTGGACCTCATCCAGGAGGGAATCCTCGGTCTCATCCGAGCGACCGAGAAGTTCGACTGGCGGCGCGGGTTCAAGTTCTCGACGTACGCGACCTGGTGGATCCGGCAGGCGGTCCAGCGCGGCGTCCAGAACAAGTCCCGCACGATCCGCGTCCCCGTGCACATCGCCGAGCTCGAGCGCCGCGCGAGCCGCACAGAGCGGGAGCTCGCGGCGAAGCTCGGACGCATGCCGACCGAGGAGGAGGTGGCGGAGTCGGCCAAGATCTCCCTGGAGAAGCTGCGGCAGGCGCGCGAGGCCGTCCGAACGCTCTCGAGCCTCGACCGCCCCGTCGGCGAGGACGAGTCGGCGACGCTCGGCGACCTCATCGCCGCCCCGGGCGGCGACCCGGCCGAGGAGCTCGCCGTGAGACTCGACGACGGCGCACTGGAACGCGCGCTCGAGTCTCTCCCGCTCATGGAGCGACGCGTTCTCGAGCTTCGCTTCGGGCTCTCGGGCGGCGAGCCGGGCTCGCTGCAGGACGTTGGAGACGAGCT
>JBOHBD010000373.1:0-5423 GCA_050698195.1 Gaiellaceae bacterium | reverse complement strand
AGGCGTACGCGTGCTGCTCGTGGTAGTCGATCAGGCCCGGGTACGGCGGCGACGTGAGCACTGCGTCGAAGGGGCCGTCGAGCTCGACCGTGCGCGCATCGCCGTGCAGCATCTGCGCGTCGCGCGTGCGGTCCCGAACGCGCTGGAAGGTCTTCACCCGCTCGAGCGTGTCGAGCAGGTAGCGGTGGAGAAATTTGTCGGCCTCCTCGACGGGCCGGCACGTTCGCCGGTGCTTGTGGCACCAGTACGGCTCACGCTGCGGCGCCTGCGGGAACTCGAGGTCGAAGTGCGTCGTGAGCCTCGCGGAGCGAGCCGCTCGCGCGAGCACCACGCGAAGCACGTCCGCGTGCTCGTAATCCCGCAGCAGCGACCCGAAGCGGAGCAGCTCCGACGAGGCCCGGGGCGCAAACCACTCGCCGACGTATCCCTGAGGGCGCTCTCGTGCCCGTCCTCGACCGGCATCCGCTTCACGCACGTCCTGCTCGAGCCGAAAGAGGTCGTAGCGGGCGGTCTTCACCCGTGTCAGGAGACAGTTGAACGCGGCGACGTCGACGCCGACGGCGTCGTATCCCGACTCGAGCGCCTGAACGAGCGTCGTCCCCGAGCCCGCGAACGGGTCGAGCACTCGGCCACCCGGACGCACATACCGGGTGAGCAGCGCCTCGACGAGCTGCGGGATGAACTTGCCGAGGTACGGGTGGAGCCGGTGGACGTGCTTCGTCCGCTCCCGCTCCGGGAGCTCGGCCTCCGACCACGAAAGCTGGAGCCCACCCTCCTCGAGCTCCCGGTAGAGCGCGGTCTGCGTCGGCGCCACGAGTTGGGATTCGGACCGGCGTGCCGAGGTCCTTCCCGCGACACGGCTGTGGAACGATCGGAACGATCTTGGCACAGCTCCAGGCGTACCCTCAAGCCATGTCCAGGGTCTGACCCTGGTCTTTCGGATCGCGCGCTGCGACGGCGGTTGAGGGTCGGTCCAGGTCGCGCCGGGACGTGTCGCGGGGCGGGCCTCAGACGAGCGGCACCCGCTCGACGCAGCGACCCTGGACGCCCGCGGCCTCGAAGGCGATCTCGAGCCCCGCCGCCTCCGGATGCGCTGCGAGCCAAGCGCGGGTCGCCGCCAAGACCCGCCGCTGCTTCTCCTCGTCGACCATCTCGAGCGGATGCCCGAAGGACGGGCCGCGCTTCTCCTTCACCTCGACGACGAGCAACCGCCGGCCACGGCGCAGGACGAGGTCGAGCTCGTAGCCGCCCGCATGGGCGTTGGCGTCGAGCAGGCGGTAGCCGCGGAGCCGGTAGTGGCGAAGTGCGCGGCGTTCGCCGCGATTCACGCCGCCTCGTAGCAGCGGGCCTGGAAGGAGCGGCGATGGAGGTCCGACGGCCCGAACATGCGCACCGCGGCGGAATGCGCGGGCGTGATGTAGCCGACGTGGGACACGAAGCCGTAGCGCGGATAGAGCGCGTCGAAGCGCCGCATCACGCGGTCACGAACGACCTTCGCGACGATCGAGGCGGCCGCGATCGCGGCGCTCCGGGCGTCCCCGTCGACGATCGCCCGGTGAGGCGGTGCCGCGGGGCCGAGGCGGAAGCCGTCGACGAGACAGGCCTCGGCCGGTGGGTGGAGATCCGCCAGGACCGCCCGGAGCGCGCCGAGGTTGGAGCGGTGGAGGCCCGAGCGGTCGATCTCGCATGCGGAGACGATGCGGACGCTGATCTTCGAAGCACACCCCACGACCGCTTCGAACAGCGTCTCTCGTTCCTCGAGCTCGACCTGCTTCGAGTCGTTCAGCCCGGCGAGCGGACGGACACGCGCACCGCGCAGCGCCTCGTAGTCGAGCAGGACGCCGGCGACGACGAGCGGCCCCGCGAGGGAGCCGCGCCCTGCCTCGTCCGCCCCCGCGACGAAGCGAACGCCGAGGCGCCGGTCATGGGCGAGGAGCCGCTGGCCGCTCGATCGGGCCACGCGGCCGAGAATACTCGCTAGCTCTGCCGGAGCTCTCGGACGCGCGCCTTCTTCCCCACTCTCGCGCGCAAGTAGTAGAGCTTCGCCCGCCGGACGTCGCCGATCGCGACGACCTCGAGCTTCTCGATCTTCGGCGTGTGGAGCGGGAACGTCCGCTCGACGCCGACGCCGAAGGACTGCTTGCGCACGGTGAACGTCTCGCGGAAGCCCGAGCCCTGCCTCTTCAGGCAGATCCCCTCGAAGACCTGGATGCGCTGGCGGTTGCCCTCGATCACCTTGAAGTGGACGCGCAGCGTGTCTCCCGCCTTGAAGTCGGGTAGGTCCGTGCGCAGATTGCGCTGCTCGAGGCTCTCGATCGTCGCGTTCATCAGAGGAGGAGGCCGGGGCCGGGCGGAAATCCTAGCGAAACGTGATCTGGTCGGGCGGCCCGTGCGCGATACGGAGCGTCCGGCTGCGAAGCGGCCGCTTCGGGGATCGTTGCGCGCCCGGCACGCTAGCGAAAGGAGATCCGGTTGGGTGGCCAGTAGGTCATGAACACCTTCCCGATCAGGTTCTCCTCGGGGACGGCGCCCCAGACGCGCGAGTCGCACGACTGCGACCGGTTGTCTCCCATGACGAAGTAGTGGTCCTCGGGGACGCGGTACGCCTCCTCGGGGCCGATGTCGCGCCGGTCGTGCTCGATGTAGGGCTCGTCGAGCCGCTGTCCGTCGACGTAGACGAAGGCGGCCCCTCGGCGCAGTCGGGTCTGGACCCTCTCGCCCGGGAGCCCGATGATCCGCTTCACGAACGTCCCACCCGCGCCGCACTTCGCCTTCGCCTCGGGCGGCGTCTCGAAGACGATGACGTCGCCTCTCTCCGGGTCGCGGAAGTGGTAGATGAAGCGGTTGGCGAGCACGCGGTCGGAGAAGCGCGACTCGCAGCCCGTCGCCGGGCGCGCGCAGTGGAGCGTCGGCTCCATCGACGACGACGGGATCCGGTACGGGTTGACGACCCAGGCCTTGATCGCCAGCACGATCGCGACCGCACCGACGATCGTGACGATCCAGTCGACCGCGATGCGAAGGCGCCGCGGCAGGCGCCCGGTGACACGGTCGAGCGGGTGGTGGAACTCGTGCTTCGGCTGCTCCTCCTGGACCGGCCAGGAGAACGGAGGCGCGGGAGGTCGCTCCGACGGGATCCGGCCGTCGGCCGACCCCGCGTCTCCGCGAGCCTCCTCGGCGTCAGGCGGCTCGGGCGTCTCGAGCGGGGGCCGGCGATCGTGCCAATCGCTCACGTCGCGCTCCTCACCCGCTCGCGGCGCCAGTCGTCGATGCGGGCGTGGTCGCCCGAAAGGAGGATCTCAGGCACGTGCCAGCCGCGAAACTCGGCCGGACGCGTGTAATGCGGGTACTCGAGCCCGCGGTCGAGCGCGGTCGAGAAGCTCTCGATCTCGCCCGATCCCTCCGTCAGCGCCCCGGGGAGACGGCGCACGACGGCGTCGATGACCGCGAGCGCGGGGATCTCCCCTCCCGAGAGAACGTACGGGCCGATCGAGACGGTGTCCGTGCAGAGATGGTCGAGGATGCGCTGGTCGAACCCCTCGAAGCGCGCGGAGAGAAGCGTCAGTGCCGGCTCCTCGGTGAGCTCCTCCACGAGCTCCTGGTCGAGCTGCCGTCCGGCGGGCGTCAGTGCGACCACGCGGTGATCGGGCACGCCTCCGTAGACGGCATCGAAGGCTGCGGCGACGACGTCAACGCGCAGGACCATCCCCGGCCCGCCTCCATACGGCTCGTCGTCGACCTGCCCCGCGCCGAGCGGCGTCGTCGAGCGGTAGTTGAAGACCCTGAGCTCGAGCTCCGATCCGAGGACTGCCGCAACCGGTCGGCGCTCCTCGATCCACGCGAACGCACCCGGAATCAGCGTGAAGACGTCGAGGCGCACGATGGATTCGAGGTTACCCGTGGTCCGCGAAGCCCGGAGCGACGAGGACGCGGCGCTGCTCGAGGTCGACGCTCCGCACGCAGTCCTCGACGAGCGGCAGGAGGAGACCGCTGTCCAGCTCGAGCACGTCGTTGGCGACGCCGGAGATGACGTCGCGCACGACACCCAGCTCCGCGCCTCCCTCCTCCACGACCTGGAGCCCGACGAGGTCGGCGACGTAGAACGACCCGCTCGCAGGCGGCGGGAGGTCTTCCCGGCGGACCGAGAGCTCCGTCCCTCGCTGGACGGCCCGGTCGAGCTTGATCGCCGGGCGGCCGCGGCCGGCACGGCGGGAGAGGACGATGCGTGCGGGCTCGCCGTTCACCAGCAGCACCGCTCCGACCTCGAAGCGGCGCGGATCGTCGCTCGCGTGCTCGACGACGAACGCGCCGTCGATCCCATGAGGGCGTCCGACCCGGCCGACGGCGACGACGTCCGGGTTGCGCTCAGCCGGCAATCTCGAGGATGTAGCGCTCGTCGGCCCTGGCTCCGCCGGCCCGCACGATGCTCCGCAAGGCACGCGCCATGCGCCCCTGCCTGCCGATCACCTTCCCGACGTCGTCGGGCGCGACATGCAGGCGGAAGACGATGGCGTCCTCGCGCTCTTCCGTCTCGACGCGGACGGCATCAGGGTCGTCCACGAGCCGCCGGACGACCCATTCGAGGAGCTCAGCCACCGATGCCGGCGGCCTTCATCAGCCGCGACACCGGCTCGCTCGGCTGCGCGCCCTTGGCGAGCCAGTCCTTGACCTTGGCCTCGTCGAGCTCGATCGTCGACGGGTCCGTCTGCGGGTTGTACCGCCCGATGATCTCGATGAAGCGACCGTCCCGCGGCGAGCGCGAGTCGGCGACGACGACGCGATAGATCGGGTTCTTCTTCGACCCGACCCGCGTCAACCTGATCCGTACAGCCATTGCTCTCCTTCGAAGATTCCCGTGAGGACGAGAGATTGTGCCGATTTCAGCGTCGGCCCTGCGGGGGAAGCCCCGGCAGCGCCGGCATCTTGCCCTTCCCCAGCTGCTTCATCATCTTCGCCATCTGCTTGCGGGCGGCCATCAGCTTGTTCACCTCGTCGATCGTCGTCCCGCTGCCGGCGGCGATCCGGCGCCGCCGCTGAGTCGAGATCACGCGCGGCCGCGCGCGTTCGTCCGGCGTCATCGAGAGAACGATCGCCTCGACTCGCGCGAGCTGGCCCTCGTCGACGTCGAGTCCCTGCAGCTCTCTGCCGAGGCCGGGGACGAGCTTCAGCACGCCCTGGAGCGGCCCCATCTTCCGCAGCATCCGGTAGCTCGCGAGGAAGTCGTCGAACGTGAACTCGCCGGCGCGCATCCTGCGTTCGAGCTCCTCCTGGTCGTCCGCCTCGACCGCGGCCTCGGCCTTCTCGATCAACGTGAGGACGTCGCCCATGCCGAGGATCCGGGACGCCATCCGGTCGGGATGGAAGTACTCGAGCTGGTCGAGCTTCTCGCCGACCGAGGCGAGCTTGACCGGACGGCCGGTGAC
>JBOHBD010000372.1:0-3021 GCA_050698195.1 Gaiellaceae bacterium | reverse complement strand
CTCCCGGGCAGTGCCGGTCGCCGGGTGCCCGAGCGTCGTAGCGGCTTCGGTCATACGCGTACCCTTCGAGACACGTTCAGCTGATGATACAGGTCTGTCTACCGACGATACGTCAGTCTGCATGAGCGCTCGGGAGCGCAGCGGTCAGGCCGGGCCCGAGGCGGGATACGGGTCGGCGAGCAGGACGCGAGTCGCGGGCTACGGCTTTGCGCTCGTCGCATCGCTCGTCGCGTACCTCGCGATGCTCGTGTTCGTGCCCCTCGCGGGCGAGCCCATCTACGCGCTGGTCCTCGGGGCTGTGGCGGTCACGATCTGGTACGGAGGCTTTGGCCCAGGCCTCGTCGCGGTCGTCGTCGGCTGGTTCCTCTGCCTCGTCTCGTTCGTCGGTGAGCCGGGGTCGTTCGACGTCGGCGACGAGGACGTGCTCAGCTGGGCGGTCGCCCTCATAGTCGCCCTCGGCGTCCTGTGGGTCAGCGCAGTGATGCGGCGCGGCCGTGAGCGTGCGGCGATCGCGGCCGACGTCGCCGAGGCCTCCGTCGAGGAGATCACCGGCCTGCAGGAGCTTGCCAGCGAGCTCTCAGCGGCGGTCGCGCCGTCAGACGTCGCTCGCGCTCTCGTCCAGACGACACCTGCGATGCTCGGCGCACGGGGTGGAGCGCTCGGGCTGATCGACGGCGACGACCTCGTCATCGTCGGCCCGGAAGGGATGGACTCGCAAACCCACCAACCGGGATTTCGCCTTCCGCTCGTGGCACGGGCACCGATCGCGACGGCGGCCCGCGAAGCGCGCCCGGTGCGGGTGGACGATCGGGAGACATTCGAGCGCGACTTCCCGGACGGCGCGGCCCTCTCCCTCTACGCCCACCGGGCACTGGCCGTCCCGGTGCGGTTGGCGGGAGAGGTCGTCGGGTCGATGAGCTACCTGTTCGATGCGAGCGGCTCCATGCACGAGGACGCCGAGCCGATCGCCAGGATCGCGGTCGACCTCGGCGGGCAGGCGCTCGAGCGTGCCCGGCTCTACGAGCGGGAGCGCGAGTCCCGTCGCGGGCTGGATCGGATCCTGCGGGTGGCTCCGAACTTCCACACGGACAGCATGGAGACCGCGACGCGCGCGATCTGCCGCGAGGCGCGTACGACGTTCGGAGCCGACGTCGCCATGCTCTGGCGACTGCGTCGCCACCGGCTCGAGCTCGTCTGCAGCGAGCCCGCCTCCGAGCACCTGCCGCCAGGCCTGAGTGCGGACCCGGAGGAGTTTCCCTCTCTGCTCGATGCCGTCGACCACCTCCACGTCTCGTTCGTGCCCGACGTGCAGGAGGAGGCGCTCGGAGCGGGACGCGAGCGTGTCCGTCGACTCGGGCTCCACTCGTCGCTGCGGACTCCGATTGCGATCGGCGGCGGCGAAGCCGAGCTCGTCCTCATCGCCTCGTGGAATCGAGTGGTCGCCGAGCCCGACCCGTCGACGGTCGCGCTCGTTCGACGGTTCGCGGATCAGGCCGGCTTCGCCCTCGAGCAGGTCGAGAGGCGCCGGGCGCAGGCCGAGGCCGCCGCCCACGCAGACGAGACGCGGCGCCTTCAGGAGATCACCTCGGCGCTGTCGCTGGCGGCAACAGCATCGGACGTGAGCGACGTGTGCCTCGAGCACGCCCTCGCAGCAGTGGGGGCGGAAGCCGGGTTCGTGGTCCTGTCGAGGCCCGAAGGCGTGACCGTCGACATCGTCTCGAGCGCCGGCCATTCGGAGGCCGAGCTCCAGCAGTGGGGCAGTCACGCCCTCGACGCCGACGTGCCGTTCGCCCGCGCGATCGCAGGCGAGGAGGCGGTATGGGCGCTCACGCGGGCGGAGATGTCCGGGTTCGCCGTTGGCGAGGACAGCACGGATCACGGTTGGGCGGCGATACCCCTGCGGACGCAGGCGGGTGTTCGCGGCGCCCTCCAGCTCACGTTCCGCCGGTCGAGAGCTCTGAGTGAGCACGAGCGCAGGTGGCTGCAGACCGTCGTGTCGCAGTGCGCTCAGGCGCTCGAGCGCAGCCGGCTCTTCGACGTCGAGCAGCTCCTCAGGCAGCGGTCGGAACGGCTGCAGAACATGACCGCGGCGCTCTCGAACGCACTCACTCCGGCGGACGTCGCGGACGTCATCGTCAACGAGATCGGCGCTGCCGTCGGTGCGGACGGCACCATGCTCGCGGTCGTCTCGGACGAGCGCAGGCTCCTGCGGACGCTGGCCTGGCGCGGAGTCGATCCGGATCACGGAGAGCGGTCGCTCGAGGTCCCGCTCGACGCCCCAACCCCGGAGAACCGCGCGCTCCGACGACGGGTGTCCGTCTTCTACGAGACGCCCGACGAGCTCCGCGCCGAGTTTCCCGATCTGTCGGAAGACTCCATGGTCTCCGATCACACCTCGTTCCTCTTCGTCCCGCTCGTCGCCGGACGCCGGGCGAACGGACTTCTCGTCTTCTCCTGGGCGGAGCGGTACGAGCTCTCGGCCGAGGAGCGGCGCTTCGTCGAGTCCCTTGCCGGGCAGGCAGCCCAGGCCCTCGACCGGGCGAGTCACTTCGAGACCGAGCGGACCATCGCGGAGACGCTTCAGCGGAGCGTTCTACCGGTCTCGTTGCCTCGCGTCGAGGGCATCCAGCTCGCCGCGCGCTACCTCCCCGGGACCGCCGAGCTCGACGTCGGAGGCGACTGGTTCGACGCCCTCAGGCTCCCCGATGGGCGACTCGGCTTGGTCGTCGGTGACGTCGTGGGGAAGGGGGTGCAGGCTGCGGCGACGATGGCGCAGCTCCGGAACGCCTTGCGCGCGTTCTCCCTCGACCGGATGAAGCCGTCGTCGACGCTCGCACGGCTCAACCGCCTCGCCGACGAGGTCGTCGAGACCGCGTTCGCGACGATCGTCTACGTCGTGATCGATCCCGTAACGCAGGTGTGCCGTCTCACGTCCGCCGGCCACCCGCCACCCCTCGTCGTCCTCCCGGACAGGAGCGTCCATCTGCTCGAGGGCGGACGCGGTCTTCCCCTGGGTGCGAG
>JBOHBD010000371.1:0-2936 GCA_050698195.1 Gaiellaceae bacterium | reverse complement strand
CCTCTTCACCGACGTGGAGGGCTCGACGAAGCTATTGCACGAGCTCGGCGCCGCCGCCTACGCGGAGGCGCTCGCCGAGCACCGCAGGATTCTGCGGCGGGCATTCAGTAGGCACGGCGGTATCGAGGTCGATACGCAAGGCGACGCCTTCTTCGTCGCCTTCCCGGCGGCGGCGGGTGCGCTCGAGGCGGCCCGCGAGGCGCTGGCAGGACTAGCTTCGGGCCCAATCCGGGTGCGGATGGGCATCCACACCGGCACTCCGCATCTGGCCGACGACGGCTACGTCGGAGCCGAGGTGCACAAGGGGGCGCGGATCGCTGCAGCGGGTCACGGCGGTCAGGTGTTGCTGTCGAAAGAGACGCGCGAGCTGGTCGCGGTCGAGGTGGCGGATCTGGGCGAGCATCGCCTGAAGGACTTCCCCGAGCCGGTCTGGATCTTCCAGCTCGGCTCGGAGCGCTTCCCGTCGCTGAAGACGATCTCGAACACGAACTTGCCCCGGCCGGCGAGCTCGTTCGTGGGCAGGGAGAGGGAGGCCGAGGAGGTGCTCGCCTTGCTCCGGGACGGCGCGAGGCTGCTCACCCTGACCGGCCCCGGCGGCTCGGGCAAGACGCGGTTGGCGCTCGAGGTCGCGGCGGAGCTCGTGCCCGAGTTCCGAAACGGGGTCTTCTGGGTCGGGCTGGCGCCCCTGCGCGACCCCGCCCTCGTACTGGAGACGGTCGCGCAGACGCTCGGGGCGAAGGATGGCCTGGCCGAGCACATCGGAGAGCGCGAGCTCTTGCTCCTGCTCGACAACCTCGAGCAGGTGGTTGACGCTGCACCCGAGCTCGCCTCGCTCGTGGAGACCTGCGGCAACCTCAGGCTGCTCGTCACGAGCCGCGAGCTTCTGCGGGTCAGGGGCGAGGTCGAGTACCCGGTCTTACCGCTCGCCGATCCGGAGGCGGTCGAGCTCTTCTGTGCGCGGACGCGGACGGAGCCGGACGCGGCCGTCCACGAGCTCTGCCGTGCGCTCGACAATCTGCCGCTCGCGCTCGAGCTCGCCGCCGCCCGGGCGAACGTGCTCTCGCCGACGCAGACGCTCGAGCGGCTCTCCCAGCGGCTCGACCTGCTCCGAGCTGGGCGCGATGCCGATCCCCGCCAGCAGACGCTGCGAGCAACGATCGAGTGGTCGCACGACCTCCTTTCAGAGGAGGAGAAGGCCTTCTTCGCCCGTCTCTCTGTGTTCAGCGCCGGCTGCACGCTCGAGGCCGCCCTGCAAGTCACCGCCGCCGACCTCGACACGCTCCAGTCGCTCGTCGACAAGAGCCTCCTCCGCCATTCAGAAGAGCGCTTCTGGATGCTAGAGACGATCCGGGAGTTCGCCGCCGAGCGCCTCGAGACCTCAGGCGAGGCGGAGGAGGTCGGGCACCGCCACCCGGAGTACTTCCTTGCGCTGGCAGAGGAGGCGGAGGCCAGCCTGCTCGAGGGGAGCCCTGGGGAGTGGCCCGGCCGCTTAGAGCGCGAGCACGACAACCTGCGAGCCACCCTCGATCGACTCGAGGCGTCCGGCGAGACGCAGCGTGTCTTGCGCTTGACGGGAGCGCTGAGTGATTTCTGGTACTTGAGGGGCCACGTGGCGGAAGGCCGCCGTCGTCTCGAGAGCGCGCTCTACGCCGACGATCGTCCGACGGCTGCCCGTGCCAAAGCCCTTCTCGGAGCGGCCGGCTTCGCGGGCGCGAGTGGAGATGTTGCTACGGCGAGGCTCCGGGCCGAGGAGGGGCTCACGCTTCATCGCAAGCACGGGGGACGCGTGGGGCATCGCCAACTCCCTGTGGTCGCTCGGCTACGCCGTCGCCGAGGAAGGCGATTGGGCCGAGGCCCAGCAGCTCGTCGAGGAGAGCGTGCGACTATTCCGCGAGCTCGGCGATCAGCACTACCTCCTACTCGCGACTCGTACCCTCGCGTGGACGCACGAGGAGCTCGGCGACCTCGAATGCTCCCGAGCGCTGCACGAGGAGAACCTTCGCCGGGCACGGGCGCTGAACAGGACGCAGGTCGAGGCGATTACGCTGGGCGCGCTGGCGATGATCGCCGTCGACCAGAATCGGATCCAGGACGCCCTCTCGCTGCTGAAGGAGAACGTTTCCATCTACCACGATCTCGGCGATCCCCTTGGAACGGCGACGAACCTCAGCCGCGTCGCGCACGCCCTGGCCCTCGCGGGAAGACCGGCGCCGGCGGTCCGGCTTCTCTCTCATGCGCAGACTCTGGCCGACGAGATCGGCGCCAGCGTGCCTTGGGTTGCAAGGATGAACGAAGAGACGCTCGCCGTGATTCACACGCAACTCGACGACGCTGCGTTCGCCGAGGCCTGGGAGCACGGCCGGAAGCTCTCGCCCGACGAGGCCGTCGCACTCGCAGTCGACTCCGTTGGCTAAGGCCATCGCTGGCACCTGGGAGATCAGCCACGACGGCAAGACCTGTGAGCACGACTTCGACCTCACCTACGTCAAGGCTGGATGAGGCGATCGAGCCGTTAGCGCGGCCCCGGGATTGTCTGGTCCACCCGGCTCGCGGCAGATCCGCGTCCGCTCGATCGTCTTCTTCACGGCCGCATGAGGAAGAGCCGTTTCTCGGTTCCGAGGTGGGATGCCCACTCGAGGCGGTTCGCGCCCGCGAAGCGCAGGTAAGCGCTGAGCGCGTCGCGCATTGCGTCCACGAACCCGTCGGCGCGGCGCGGCGCGAAGCCGTCCTCCCACCAGACGTCGAGCACCTGCAAGCGGCCGTCGGCTCGGTCGATCCGCGGTTCGATCCGGCCGACGAGGCGGTCCCGGAAGGAGATCGGCAGCACGTACCAGCCCCAGCGGCGCTTTGCCGGCGGGAGGAAGAGCTCCCACACGTAGTCGAACTCGAACAGGCTCCCGAGCAGCGGTCGGTCCCAAACCATCGCGTCGAACGGG
>JBOHBD010000370.1:0-5109 GCA_050698195.1 Gaiellaceae bacterium | reverse complement strand
CCGCCGCGCACAGTTCGGTGCCGAGCGTGAGGAGCTCCTCGCCGGGCTCGAGGGGCTCGAGGCGTGGTTCCGCGACCTGGTCGTCGTCGCCGCCGGGGCCGAGGCGACCGCTGTGCATGCGGATCGTCTCGACGACCTGCGCGAGGACGTCTCCGACGGCCTCGGCGACGGCCCGCTGCGCGCGGCCGAGGAGGTGCGCGAGACCTGGCGCGCGCTCGAGGAGTTCAACCTCAACGCATCGCTCGCGCTCGAAGCGCTCTTCGTCCGACTCCAGCGGGAGCTACGCGCCGCGCACGCATGGTCGTAGGGCTCGTCGGCTGCGGACGCTGGGGGACGCACATCCTCCGCGACCTCGTCTCGCTCGGCTGCGAGGTCCCCGTCGTCGCCCGCTCGAAGGCGAGCAGAGCGCGCGCCGGAGAGGGAGGCGCGGCGGCGATCGTGGGCGAGATCGCCTCGCTCCCGGCCGTCGACGGCATCGTCGTCGCGACGACGACCAGCACACATGCGGCAGTCCTCGAGGAGGCGCTCGAACGCGGGGTCCCGGTCTTCTGCGAGAAGCCGCTGACCGACGACCCGGCTACGGCGGCGCGCCTCGCCGCGCGAGCGCCCGACCGCCTCTTCGTCATGGACAAGTGGCGCTACCACCCTGGAGTCGCGGAGATCGCCGCGATCGCGCGTGAGCGGAGGCTGGGTCAGGTCTCGGGCGTGCGGACGCTGCGAGTCGGATGGGACATCCCGCACGACGACGTCGACCCGGTCTGGGTGCTCGCGCCGCACGACCTCGCGATTGGGCTGGAGGTCTTCGGGGCCTTCGGGCGACCGGATGCGGCAGTCGCTCAGTGGCGCGGCGGCGGGGCCGTCCATCTCAGCGGGCTCCTCCGTGGCGACGGCTGGTGGCAGGCGCTCGAGGTCTCGGGCCGAGCGGCCGAGCGGAGGCGAACTATCGAGCTCTTCTGCGACGAGGGGGTCGTCGTCCTGGGCAACGGCTGGGACGACCACGTCACGGTGTTTCGGGACGGGCCCTCCGGTGCCGTGGAGGAGCGCATCGAGACTCCGGGCGAGCTCCCGCTGCTCGCCGAGCTGCGCGCGTTCGTCGGACACCTCGCAGGTGGGCCACCGCCGCGCTCGAGTGCCGCCGAGGGGGCCGCGATCGTCTCCACCATCGCCGAGCTGCGCAGGCTCGCAGGGACCGAGTGATCGACGCGACCCTCCTCATCCCGACGCACCGACATGCATCCCTCCTGCCGCACGCGGTGAGCAGCGTCCTCGACCAGGTGGGAGCCTCGGTCGAGGTCTTCGTGGTCGGAGACGGCGTCGAGGACGAGACGCGCGAGACGCTCCAGCCGTTCCTCACCGACGAACGCATCCGCTTCTTCGACTTCCCGAAGGAAGCGCGCCACGGAGAGGTCAGCCGGCACCGGGCGCTGCGCGAGGCGAACGGCACGATCGTCTGCTACCTCTCCGACGACGATCTGCTGCTCCCCGACCATGTCGCGGAGATGGCACGCCTCCTGGAGGAAGCCGACCTCGCGCATCCGGTGTCGGCGCACGTGCAGCTCGACGGCACGCTTCAGTTCTTCCCCTGGAACTACGGTCGCGCGGAGTTCGTCGAGGTCGGACGGGGTCGCCGCGCGTCGATCGGTCTCACGGGCACCGCTCACACGCTCGAGGCGTACCGGCGCCTGCCGTTCGGGTGGAGGACGACCCCTCCCGGCGGGCCTACCGACCACTACATGTGGCTGCAGTTCCTGGATCTCCCGGGATTCCGCGGCGCGATGGGCGAGCGGCTGACGTACCTGACGTTCCCGGATCCGGTCTGGGGGAAGCTCCCGCTGGAAGAGCGCGAAGCGTCGCTCGCGGACTGGTTCCGCCGTTCGCGCGAGGCGGGCTTCGCCGACGAGCTGGACGCGATGCTCCAGACGGCAATTCGCAGCGCCGCCGAGGACTACCACCTTTGGGCGCGTAGCGAGCAGCTCACCGTGGAGGCGTTCCGGTCGACGCGGACCTGGCGGGTGCGCGAGCGGCTCGTCAGCGTGACGCCGCTGCGAGCGCTGCTCGCCAGGCGTCGCGGAGCCGGCTGAGCGGGCCAAGCTCTCGATCGCGGTCCGAGAGCAGCGGCTCGGAGCACGGCCACGCGAGATCGAGCTCCGGATCGTCCCAGCGGCAGCCGAGCTCGTCCGCCGGATCCCACTCGTGACTCACGGCATACACGTGGAGGGACGGCTCGTGGAAGTAGAAGCCGTGGGCGACCCCCGGTGGGATCGCGAGTCCCGCCGGCTCGTCGGCGGCGAGCTGGACGATCGCGCCCAGACCCACGGTCGGAGATCCTTCGCGGAGATCGTGCAGCCCGATCGACGCTCGCCCGACGGCGACCGTCAGGTAGTCGGCGTGACGCCAGTGGGCGTGCACGCCGCGGAGCACGTTCCACTCCGAGCGCACTGCATTCCACTGCACGGGCGCGACCTGCAGTCCCCAGGAGTCGCGGAAGAGCTCGGTGAAGACGCCGCGCGAGTCGGCGTGCGGCTCCAGCTGGAGCAGTTCGACGCCGTCTGGGAGCACCGCCCGATTATGTCGTACCCGTTGGACGTGGGTCCCGCTGACCCCGGCTACACTCACTCGACCCGCCGACGTAGCTCAGCTGGTAGAGCACTTCACTCGTAATGAAGGGGTCCCCGGTTCGAGTCCGGGCGTCGGCTCTCCACGATTTGCAGGACTTTTCTCGTCCCACAGTCTGAGCACGGTGGGCTCTTCGGGTACGAATCGGGTACGTCGCTCCTCACGGACGACTTGGCGCGCGCGCCTGATCTGGTCTTCCGCCGGCTCGTGGTCTACTCCCGCTGCCTCGTCGAAGAGGTGGGCGTACGTCGAGAGGGTCATCGTCGGCGAGTGACCCGCCTGCCGCGCGACCTCAACGACGGTGGCTCCTTCAGCGATAAGGAGTGAGACGAAGGAGTGGCGCAGGTCGTACGGTCGAACTGGCGACTCGAGACCGACCGCCTTGACGATGGGCCTGAAGACGCGGCGTCGCCAGTAGCGATACGCGTCGTCGCCCCAGACGGCACCGTCACGGCCCCGGGAAGACGAGCGAATCGCCCGGTGGCTTCCCTTGGCCGATGCGCCACTCGCTCAGGTCAGCCGCGAGCGGCGCGAGCAGGCGGACGGTGCGGGTGCGTCCCGTCTTCGTCGTCTTGAGCTCTCCGAGCGCGACGGCGCGCTCGACGAGGATCGTGCGCTCGCGGACGTGACCCCACGTCAGCGCGAGCGCCTCCCCCGGTCGGAGCCCGCTGTAAGCGAGGACGGACACGAGCACCGCGTCGCGCACGCGGCCGGCGTCGAGCAGGTGCGCTCGAATCCGCTCGACAGTGATCGGCGCGAGAGGGTGCACGGCACGCTCGCGGCGCTGCGGCGGCTTGCGAACCGCCCGGGCCGGGTTGGCAGGGATCCGCTGCCATTCGACGGCACGCTCGAGGACGCCCTGCACGATGACCATCACACGGCGTACGGATGCGGAACCGACGCCGGCCGCGGTCAGCTCGGCCCGGAAGGCGGAGACGGTGAGCGGATCGAGCTCCCGAAGCGGGGTTGCGCCGAGGCGGGGAAGCACGTGCGCGTCCCAGAGCGCCGCGTAGGAGGCGAGGGTGTTGCGTGCGAGGTTCGGAAGCGCGTAGATGCGCCACCACTCCTCTGCGAACTCCTCCAACGTCTCCCGTCCGGCCTCGAGATGCCTGAGGTCGCCCGCCACGCGTCGCCGGCGAACCTCGGCCTCGAAGGCGACAGCATCAGCTTTCCGATCGAATGTCCGGGCCCGGTTGCGCGCCCCGTCCCGCCAGCGGACGCGCCATCCCGTACCGCGCTTGCGACTGACCCGCTCGATGCTCACGACTCTGGCAGCAGCCTACGAAGCCCGGTCGAGGTCGGCAATCTCGACCGGGCCGGTACGGGCACGGGGCCGTTGGCTTCGACGATGTTCGCGCGGATCCACGCCTCGACGTCCAGCGGGTCGATGCGCAGGCGAGAGAGGATCCGGGCGGCACGGAGCTCGCCGCGCGCGACCGCTCGGTACACGGCCTTGCGGCTCAGCCCGCAGCGGCGCGCGACGTCCTCCGGCGAGAGCAGTGCGGCTGGTGTCGACGAGGCGCGCGGCGCGGCAGACGTAGCTCGACTCTGGCTGACGCTCTCCTGATTGGACGGGATGGTCACGTGCCCGCTGGCCGGTCCACGCTTGGGAGGCAGTACCCTGGGCGGCGCGTCAGTCGGCTGGCCGAGGGCGTCGACCTCGAAGAGCGAGAGCTGCCCTTCGGCAGAGGCCATGGCTCAGTAGTGTAGCAGATCAGTCAGCGATGCCTACTGAGCACCGGTAAGGCTAGACTCTCGGCCGTGACGAGCGGGACGCTGATGCGGCAGGCGCGGCTGCGGGCAGGGCTGTCCCAGACCGAGCTCGCGGAGCGAAGCGGAAAGGACCGGGCGCAGATCGCCCGCTGGGAGCGCGACTCCGTGACCCCGAGCCTGGAGACGCTGCGGGAGGTGCTGCAGGCCTGCGGCTTCGACCTCGAGCTCCGGCTCGTCGCCTTCGAGCCCTTCGATCCCGGCGCGGAGGCGCAGCTTCGCGTGGAGCTCGAGCGGACGCCGCAGGAGCGCCTGCAGGCGATGCTCGAGCGGCGCAGGCGGCAGCCGTGACGACGAACGAGGACCGCTTCGATCCCTACGCGCTCTTCCAGGCGCTCGAGCGCCACTTCGTCATCTACGTGGTGATCGGCGCGCTCGGGCGCGTGCTGCAGGGCTCGGGGGAGGTGACGGACGGGCTCGACCTCTGCCCGCAGCTCAAGGAGGACAACCTGCAGCGGCTCTCGCTCGCCCTCGCCGAGGTGAACGCCCGCCACCCGGACGGCAGGCCGGTCTCGCTCGAGCGCGACCTCGTCGGCCGAGCGGTGCTCGAGCTTCAGACAGACGCGGGCGAGCTTAAGATCGTCTCCGAGCCCGCGGGCACGCAGGGGTTCGAGGATCTACGCCGCCGCGGGCGAAACGAGCCGATCGGGCAGGGGCTCAGGCCCGAGGTGGCATCGGTCGACGACCTCGCGCGCATGCTCTCCGTGCTTTCCCGCGAGCAGG
>JBOHBD010000369.1:0-3503 GCA_050698195.1 Gaiellaceae bacterium | reverse complement strand
CCCGGACGACGCGGTAGCGGGCCGGCTGCTTAAGCTCAGGGTATGGCGGATGGCCCCTGGCGCTGCTCGCAATGCGGCACGATCAACGAGCCCGTCGCGAACTCCTGCCGCACGTGCGGGAGATGGCCGAGCATGTTCGACCTGCAAGACAGCATCGTCGACGAGGCGGAGGTCGGGGAGCTCGAGGAGGCGGCGGCTGCCGAGCCCAACGTCTATCGCACTCAGACCTTCGAGCCCGAGACCTTCGAGCCCGAGACCTTCGAGACCGGCACGTTCGAGCCCGAGCCGATGGAACAGCCTGACGAGGTGTTCGGCGAGCCGGGCCCGGGGGAGTCACGACGGCCGCGCTGGGTCAACTGGATCATCCCGCTCGCCCTGCTCGTCTACTTCGCGATCTCGTTCCTCGTGAACGAGCGCTAGCGCTCGACCAATCACGCGCGAGTTTGGGCGAACATCCGCCCGTGAGGTGGCCACGGTTCCGGAGGGGCAAGAGCTAGGCGCTATCGTGGACCGTCGCGGGGAGGCTCGGCTGGCCTGCGGTGGGCTTCGCGGCGTCTCTTTGGGTCTGCGCTCTCTTGGCACTCGCCGGGCTCGACTTCCCGCCTGGCGGCTTCCCGTTTCTGATCCCGTTCGCGGCTGGGCTCGCCGTGACGTGGATCGTCGGCAGAGCTGTCGAGGTACGGGCCGTCACGATCACGGAGAGCAACGGACGTCGGCTGTTCATCTTCGAGGCCGGACACCGGGTCGAACGCCTCTGGCTCGACGAGCTCGCGACCGTGTCGCGTGGCGGGCAGGATGAGCCCCAGGCGCTTCTACTGACGGACCTCCGTGGAACGACGTTGACGGTTCCGCTCGGTGTCTGGACGAACGAAGAACGCCTTTTGGCGGAGGTGGCAGACGCCGTGCGACGTAGTGGCGCGAAGGGGAGCGTCGGTGATCCAATCCCGGTCGCCAAGGTTTCGCGGTGATCTCCACCGCGCGGATGGGCTCCGGCGAGGATCGCTTCCAGCGTCTCGAGACGATGACGATGCGCTACCTGGGGTTTCTCTACTTCGGCTTCCCGCCAAGCCCTGAGCCCGATTCCGCCCTCTACGAGACAATTCTCGGTCTCCCGGACCTCGATCGCATGCGGCCGCAGTACTCCGATCCGCCGCCGACGGACGCCGAGCTCCGCGCCGCGCGCGAGCGATTTCTCAACAGCTGAGCCGGTCAGCGCGCGAAGAGCACTTCGCCCGACTCGATGACGCGAACCTCGCGTTCGTCGGTCTCGATCTCGAGCCGCCCGTCGCGCAGGATCTGAGTTGCCGTCCCCTCAGTCCCGTCGACCGTGACGCGCCGGCCGCGGAGGAAGTCGCGCGCCCCGAGCTCGCCGTAGAGGCCGTCGAGGCCACGATCGCCCCAGACGTCGTACATGCGCTCGAAGCGTGAGACCAGCGAGCCGAGGAGGACCGCCCGGTCGTACGTCGTGCCGGTCGCGGTCCGGAGCGACGCGGGCTCTGTGGCCGCGTCCGGCGGGAGCTGATCGCGCGTCTGGTTGACGTTCACGCCGATCCCCACGATCACGGTCCCGTTCGCGAGCTCCGAGAGGATCCCCGCCACCTTGCGGCGGTTGAGCATCACGTCGTTCGGCCACTTGATCTGCGCGGCGAGCGCGACCGCGTCCTCCACCATCTCCGCGGTGGCGAGCGCCGCCACCAGGGAGAGCTCGGGCAGGCGGTGCTCCGGGGGCGGGCGAAGGAGCACCGACACGAGAATCGACGTTCCGGCTGCCGCCCGCCACGCGCGTCCGTGCCGCCCGCGGCCGGCGGTCTGGTGCTCCGTCGCAGCGACCGCCCCCTCCGGCAGCTCCGACCCGAGCAGCAGGAGCTGCGTCGACTCGCACTCACGCTCGTACAGGTAGGGAGTGCCGAAGCGGCCGCGGAGGTGCGGCGCGACCACGTCCGGCGCGAGGGTGTCCGTCACCGCGTCGCCGGCTCGACGCGCACCGCGCTCACCTTGAACTCCGGAGTCCCGATGAGCGGATCGCCGACGTCGTGGGTGAGCCAGTTGACCTTCTGCTCGGCGAAGTGCAGCGCCATCCAGACGAGGCCCGGGAAGACGCGGTCGGAGATGTGCGCCTTCGCCTGAAGCTCGCCGCGGCGGGAGACGAGCCGAGCCCAGTCGTCCTCCGCGAGGCCGAGCGCCGACGCGTCCTCCGCCGAGATCTCGAAGAAGGGGTCCACCTGCTTCTCGGTGATCCCCGCCTCGCGCATGGTCATCGTCGCCGAGTTGTAGTGGTAGAGCGTGCGGCCCGTGGAGAGGACGAGCGGGTACTCGGAGTCGGGCTCCTCGATCGGCCGCTGGTACTCGACCGGGAAGAACTTGCCCTTGCCGGGTGGGCGCGCCGGCGCGGGAGCGTGCAGGAAGGGCGTGTCCTCTCCGCCGATCTCGGTCACGGGCCACTGGATGCCGTTCTCCTCGAGCCGGTCGTAGCGGACGCCGTACCAGTTGGGCGCGAGGTCGGCGAGCTCGTTCCAGACCGACTCGGCGTCCGGGTACTCGGGCCAGCTCGCGCCGAGCGCCTTCGCCATCAGGAGCACGATCTCGCGGTCGCCCTTGGCGTCGCCGGGGAGCGGAGCGGCCTCGCGGACGCGGCTGATGCGGCGCTCGGTGTTCGTGAACGTGCCGTCCTTCTCCGCGAAGCTCGAGGCGGGGAGGACGACGTCCGCATACCGTCGCGTCATGTCGTGGAGAAAGATGTCCTGCGAGACCAGGAACTCGAGCTTCCCCAGCCCCTCTTCGACGTGGTGGGCGTTCGGCTCGGTCTGCGCCGGGTTCTCGCCGATCAGATAGAGGGCCTTGACGCGCCCGTCGTGGAGGCCGCTCATCATCTGGTCGAGCCGGTAGCCGGTGGTCTCCGGCACCTCCACGCCCCAGGCCTCGGAGAAGCGGGCGCGGATCTCCGGGTCGTCGACGGGCTGGTAGCCCGGCAGGTACACGGGGTTCGCGCCCGAGTCGTTCAGCCCCTGGACGTTGTTCTGTCCGCGGAGCGCGTTCAGGCCGGTCGACTCGTAGCCGAGATGGCCCGTCATGAGCACGAGGTTCGAGAGGGACCAGATGTTGTCGACGCCACATGCATGCTCCGTGATCCCGAGGGTGTAGAAGACCGCCGCGTGGCGCTCGGTCGCGTACTCGCGCGCGGTCGCCCGTATGTCCTCGGCGGAGACTCCGGTGACCTTCTCCGCCTCCTCGGGCGGGTAGCGCTGGACGATCTCGCGGACGGCGTCGAAGTCCTCCGTGAACTCGCGGATGTACGCCTCGTTCTGGAGGTCTTCCGAGAGGATCGTGTGCATCATCGCGTTCAGGAGCCACACGTCCGTCCCCGGGCGGAGCTGCAGGTGGCGCTTCGCGATCTTCGTCAGCCAGATCCTCCGCGGGTCCGCGACGACGAGCGTCGCCCCGTTGCGCACCGCCTTCTTGATGCGCAGAGCCAGCACGGGGTGCGCCTCGGTCGTGTTCGACCC
>JBOHBD010000368.1:0-2816 GCA_050698195.1 Gaiellaceae bacterium | reverse complement strand
CCTCGGCCTCCGGCTGATCGAGGAGCGCGCCGGCGGTCTCGACGGCGACACGCGGACCGAGCTTCTCCACGCGGTCGCGGCGCACCACGATTCACGCAGCGCCCGGACGGCCGAGGCGGCCGTCCTCTACCACGCGAACCAGCTCGACGCACAGGCCGCCACCCGCCCAGTCGGCGACGACCGCTAGAGGTGGCATCGCTGCTGGCGCTGTCCGGCGCGCTGCTCTGGGGCGTCGGCGACTTCCTCGGCGGCCTCGCCGCTCGCCGACTCGCGCTGCTGGCAGTCCTCGCGGTCTCCCAGGCCGTCGGGCTCGCCGGCGTCGCGTTCTGGGTGTGGGTCGCGCGCGACCCCTTCCCCGGCGTGGCGGAGCTGCTTCCGGCGGCAGCTGCGGGCGTCGCGGGGGTGGTCGGCCTCGGCGCGCTCTACCGCGGTCTCGCCGTCGGGGCGATGGGCATCGTCGCGCCGATCAGTGCGGCATCGCCCGTCGTGCCGCTGGCAGTGGACGCCGCTCGTGGCGTGACACCCGGCGCGTTGCAGTGGCTCGGCATCTTCCTCGTGCTCGCGGGAGTCGTGGCCCTCTCCCGGGAGCCGTCGAGGGTCGGGAGCCGGCGCATCGCCGCGGGCGCGGGGCTGGCTCTCGTCGCCGCCCTCGGCTTCGGGGCCTTCGTCGTCGGACTCGACGCCGGCTCCGACGAGAGCGCGCCGTGGGCGGTCGTTGCCGCACGCTCCGCGTCCGTGGCGGTCGCAGTGGTCGCCGTCGCATTCACGTCCACCTCTCTCCGACCCGCGCGCCCGCTCGTTCCGATGCTCCTCGCGGTGGGCGCCTTCGACACCGGCGCCAACGTTTGCGTCGCGTTCGCGACCACCAAGGGAGCGGCCGGG
Organism: Gaiellaceae bacterium; assembly: GCA_050698195.1. Lineage (GTDB taxonomy): Bacteria > Actinomycetota > Thermoleophilia > Gaiellales > Gaiellaceae > GMQP-bins7. The sequence goes on along the minus strand of JBOHBD010000368.1, from coordinate 1,934 downwards.
ATCGTCGCCGTGTTGAGCGCGCTCTACCCGATCGCGACCGTCGTGCTCGCACGCATCGTGCTCGCCGAACGACTCGGCCGCGGTCGCCGCGCGGGAGGCACGGTCGCACTCACGGGCGCCGCCCTCGTCGCGGCGGCCTGAGGGAGAGGATTGCGTGGGCGGCCCGAGAACCCCACGTCGTGAGCGAACCCTCGACGACACCGAGCCGGTCGCCCCTCGAGCTGGGCGTGCTGACCGCGCTGGCAGCACTCGGGTTCGCGGCCGTGGTGGGCTTGATCGCCGTGCTCGACGCGGATAACGTCGCGGCCGGGTTCGGCACGGGGCTCGGCATCGCCCTCTTCATCTTCCTCACCGGCTCCACGATCGCAGCCGCGCTGGCGTGCCTCGCACGCGGACGCCTCGAGCTCGCCGCGCTCTCGAGCATCGTCGCCGCCGGCCTCGCGATGGATCTCCTCGTCTTGGCGGTGTGGCTGGAGATCGAGGAGGAGGGGTACGCCAAGCTCGCGGGCGTCGCGTTCGTCTGGAGCTTCTTCGCGCTCGTCGTCCTGGGGCTCGCGCTCGCGGTCGGCCTCACCGAGCGCCTGGCGAGGTTCCTCTACGTGAGCGCGGTGGGAGTGGCCGTGCTCGCCGGCCTGATCTCGACCTGGCTCGTCCTCACCGCCGGCGGGGACGACGCCGTGGGTGTCGCGCCGGAGGACGGATTGGTGCCCTACGCGGCCATCGGCGACGACGACCTCCTGCAGGCGCTCGGCGCGGCACTCGTCGTGCTCGCCGCGCTGTGGTTCGGAGCGCTCGCCGCGAGCCGGCTCACACCGTCGTCCGCAGACGTCACACGTTGAAGCGCACGTTGAGCACGTCTCCGTCTTCGACGACGTAGCTCTTGCCCTCGAGGCGCTGGAGACCGTGGCGCGCCGCCTCCGCGCGCGAGCCCGACGCCACGAGATCGTCGAAGCGAACGACCTCACAGCGGATGAAGCCGCGCGCCATGTCCGAATGCACCGCCCCGGCGGCCTCGAGCGCCGTGCTTCCCTTCCGAAGGAGCCACGACCGCGCCTCGTTCTCGTTGGCGGTGAAGAACGTGATCAGCTCGAGCGTGTCGCGCAGCCGGCGAACGACCTCGTCGAGGGCCGACGGGCCCTCGCGGAAAGCCTCCGCCTCCTCGTCGGGCAGCTCCGCCAGCTCCGCCTCGAGCTGGCAGTCGATCCCGTTCGGCCCGTTCTCGACCGCCATCAACGGCTTCGTCGTCAAGGGCTCGAGCTCGCGTGGAAGGTCAGCCCCCCACTCGGAAAGCAGCTGCTCGGCCTCCAGATGCGCGAGGACGGCCTCGAGCTCCCCGACCTCACGCCGTATCGCGGGATCGCCCGACTTCGCGTCCTTCCGGACCTTCTCCAAGCGACGCTCGACGTGGTCACGATCGGCGACGAGCAGCTCGAGCCGGATCGTCTCGAGGTCGCGGGCCGGATCAGCACCCGCCGCGAAGCCGTCGACGACCGCGAGCAGCGCGTCCGCCTGCCGGAGCGCCCCGAGGTGCGCCGGGCCGGTTCCGGGAGCGTCGACCACGCGAATCGCGGCCGGCGTCACCTTCGCGGAGGCGACGATCTCGGCGACCTGATGCAGCCGCTCGTCGCGAACCACTGCCATCCCGACGTGCGGCTTGTCCACCGAGGCGTACGCGGTGATCTTGGCACCGGCGTGCGTCAGAGCGTTGAAGAGCCCGGTCTTGCCCGAGTTCGGCAGGCCGACGATCCCGACCTGCAGCGACATGGCCTAGTCCCCGAAGCCGACGCGGCTCTCGCGGGCGAAGCGCTTCGCGTACAGCACACGCGGAAGCGCTAGCAGGATCGTCCCGTCCTGCGCCTCGAGCTCGAGCGCGCCCGCAGCCCCCGCGTTCAGCGCCCGCTCGAGCGCCTCGGCGCTCGCAGGCGTCACGAGCA
>JBOHBD010000367.1:0-11047 GCA_050698195.1 Gaiellaceae bacterium | reverse complement strand
CTCTACTCGTTCCTGGAGATGGAGGGCGGGGCCACGGACGAGAACCAGGCGGCTCTCGACGCGGCCCTCGCGGACTTCCCGAACGCGAAGGCGCAGACGCGTCAGAAGTTCATCGACAACCAGATCGCGGGGCTCAGCTCGGTCCTGAACATCCTCTACGTCCTGCTCGCGCTCTCGATCGTCGTCAGCCTGTTCGGGATCGTGAACACGCTCGTGCTGACCGTCTTCGAGCGGACGCGGGAGATCGGGATGCTGCGCGCGATCGGCATGACGCGTCGCCAGATCCGGCGCATGATCCGCCACGAGAGCGTGATCACCGCGCTGATCGGAGCCGCGATCGGGATCGTGCTCGGGATCGTGCTCGCCGCGCTGCTGATCGTGCGCGTCGACTTCCTCGTCTTCTCCTTCCCGACGACCCAGGTCATCATCTTCGTGATCGCGGCGATCGTCGTGGGGATCCTCGCGGCGGTCTTCCCGGCGCGCCGCGCGGCCAAGCTCGATCCACTCGAAGCGATCGCGTACGAGTAGTCCTTGCGCGTGTCCGGCCCCGCGGAGTCAGCGCTGCTCGACGCGGAGATGCCCGATGCCGACCTCCAGCTCCAGCTCGAGCTCTTGCGCACCCGACGTTCCGGAGATCCCGGAGACGTCGACGTCGATCCCGCTCTCCGTCTCACCCAACGCTTCGATGTTCCCCACCCCGGCGTGGGCGTCGATGGTGACGTCGGTGTCCGGCGGGACGAGCACGACGAGCTCACCGATGCCGACGCTCGCCTCGACCGTGACGTCGTCGAGTGGGAGACCCGGCTCGGTCAGGTCGACGGTGAGCTTTCCGATCCCCTGCCGGTAGGGCTCGAGGTCGGCACTCGATGCCGGTCGCTCGACCGACTCGCCGACGCCTCCCTCGTAGAGCTCGTCCTCGACGAGGAGGGCGGGGACGCCTGCGAGCGCGACGAGGACGCCGATCAGCACGAGAGCGCGGTGTCGCCCGCGTGTGAGCGCGATCGCGAGGCCGATCGCGATGAGCAGGACGCCGACCCAGATACGGAGCCCCAGGTCGACGACCTCGGCGGCCGACAGCAGCCAGAGCGTGCCGGCCGCGAGCAGGACGACGCCGAATGCGAGCCTGCCGCTCACCGCTGCTCGCGGAGGATGATCGCGGCACCCACCGCGATCAGCGCGATCGGCCAGATGTACCTCCAGGACAGGAAGTCCGGCCACGCGACGTCGAGCAGGAAGAGGACTCCGAGCCCGACGAAGACGAGGCCGAGCGCGAGGGCGCCGGTCGTTCGCTCCGCCGGCGCGGTCCGGTCGAGGGTCGAGGCCGACCCGCCCGAGGCGAAGCCCGGCTCCTCGGAGATGAAGATCCAGGCCAGGACGTAGGCGAGGATGCCGGCGCCCCCCGCGAAGATCAGGAGGACGAACGCGATCCGAATCAGCACCGAGTCGATCCCGAAGTACTCGCCGAGACCTCCGCAGACTCCGGCGATTACGCGGTCGTCACGGCTTCGGTACAAGCGGCGCGCCTCCGTGGCCGGAGTGCCGGAGGGAGGCTTGGGGCGCGGAGGCTCCTGCGACGCCTGATGCGGCTCGGGCTCGTGCGCGGGCTCGGGACGCGGTGCCGGCGTCTCGGGCTCGAGCGGCTCGTCGGTCATGTCGGGATGGTAGGGCAGTCCGCGCGGTCACCCGAGCCGGACGACGCCGTCCGCGGCGAGGGCCGCGATCTCCGCGCCGCTGTACCCGACGTCGCGGAGCACCTCCGCCGTGTGCTCGCCGAGGAGAGGAGGCGGCAGCCGGTGGACGGCGCGGTTCCCGTCGAAGGAGAGCGGGAGCGCGGCGAGCCGGAGGTCCGGGATGGTCGGGTGCTCGACGGGCTGCAGGATCCCGAGCGCCTCCGTCTGCGCCGCCGAGACGACGTCCTCGATGTCGGCGACGGGCGCGGCCGGAACACCGGCCTGTGTCAGGAGCGCATGCCACTCGCCGGTGTCACGCTCGCGGAGCCGCTCCGACAGGATGCTCACGAGCTCTCCGCGATTCCGGACGCGATCGGGGTTCGTGCGGAAGCGCGGGTCGTCCACGAGCTCGGGCAGCTCGAGGACGCCGCAGAGCGTCTCGAAGAGCCGGTCGTTGCCGCACGCCACCATCAGCTCGCCCTCGCGTGTCGGAAGGACCTGGTACGGCGCGACCATCGGGAAGACCGTCCCCTCGCGAGTCGGCACCGTGCCGTCGGCGAGGAATCCGACGAGGTGGTAGCCGACGTAGCCGAGGGCGGTCTCGTAGAGGGACGTGTCGACCACCGTGCCGGCGCCCGTCCGCTCGCGCTCGAGGAGCGCCGCCACGATGCCTACGGCGGCCCACATCCCCGTCCCCATGTCGATGAGCGAGGAGCCGACGCGTACACCCGAGCGTCCCTGCTCGCCGGTGACGCTGATGAGGCCGCCCGCGGCCTGCATGAGCGCGTCGTAGCCCGGCTCGGCGGACAGCGGACCGACTCGTCCGTACGCGCCCACCGAGCAGTAGACGAGCCGCGGGTTCCGCTCCCGCAGCGTGGTGGCGCCGAGGCCGGCACGCTCGGCCAGCCCGGGGCGAAGGCTCTGCAGGAAGACGTCGGCCCTATCGGCGAGCCGGAGCACTGCCGCGCGCCCTCGCTCGTCGGCGAGCGACACCGCGAGCGACCGCTTGCTCGCGTTCACGGAGAGGAACATCGCCCCCTCGCCGTTCCAGAACGGCGGCCCCCACGCGCGGCCGTCGTCGCCCGTGTCGGGCCGCTCGACCTTGATCACGTCCGCCCCGAAGGCGCCGAGGATCTCCGCGCAGAAGGGGCCGGCGATCGACGTCGTCACGTCGATGACGCGCGTGCCGTCGAGGGGCAGGAACGGCATGGGGCAATCATCGCCGGTCGCCCGGTGTCCGACACGGACGTCGCGCAATGGCGCATGGTTCCGTCGGGTGGGGTGTCTGCGAGGATGCGCGCGTGCCCGACTGGCTCGACTTCGACCAGATCGCGGACTGGGTGTCCGGCGAATGGTGGACGTATCCGCTGATCTCCATGGTCGCGCTCGTCGACGCCTTCTTCCCGGTCGTCCCGAGCGAGTCGGTCGTCGTCATCGGCGGGAACCTCGCGAGCTCCGGCGACCTGAGCCTCCCGCTCGTCGTGCTCGCGGGCGCGGCGGGAGCCATCGCCGGCGACAACATCTCGTTCGGGATCGGTACCTGGGTCGGCGAGCACACGGTCAAGCGCTGGTTCCAGAGCCCCACGTGGCACAGGCGGCTCGAGTGGGCCGAGCGCACGCTCGACGAGAGGGGCGCGTACATCGTCATCATCGCGCGGTTCATCCCCGGAGGGCGCACGGCCGTGACGTTCTCAGCCGGGTACCTGCCCACGTTCCCGTGGCGCCGGTTCATCGTCTACGACGTCGTCGCCGGCTTCCTCTGGGCCACGTACGCGGCTCTGCTCGGGTACTTCGGCGGCAAGACGTTCGAGGACCACCCCGTGTGGGGCCTCGTCCTCGCGCTCGCCATCGCCCTCACGGCGGGGCTCGTCGTCGAGGTCGTCCGGCACCTCCGAAAGCAGCACCGGACCGCCGGCTGACCGCCTGTGCGAGACTGCCGCGCGTGGCGAAGCTCCTGATCCACCTGACGAGCGGCCCCGAGCACCCGACGCGCGCCGCGCTCGCATTCCTCGTTGCAAAGGCTGCCGTGGACGAGGGCCACGAGGTCGCGCTCTTCCTCGCCGGCGACTCCGTTCAGTTGCTCCGCGACGGCGTCCTCGACTCGCTCGTCGGGCTCGGGACGGGAAGCCTCAGAGAGGCGTACGACGCCGTCGTCGCAGCGGGCACGCGGATCTACGCGTCGGGAATGTCCAGCAAGGCCCGCGGTCTCGGCGACCCGGATCTCGAAGGGAAGCCGGTCGAGCTCGCGATGCCCGCGAGGCTCGTCCAGCTCGCGCTCGAGAGCGACCGGGTGCTGACGTACTAGCTCTGCGGCGCAAGACCGGATCCGCTCGCGCGGATCCCGGTCGCGCAAGATCCCCGAAGGCGGCCGCTTGGCGGTCGCGGCGCGGAAGGTCACATCCGGCTCTAGCCGGATACGGCCGGCTGAGACTCGCCCTGGAGCGACTTCCACGCGCGCCACGCGATCGCGAGCGCGATCAGGAAGACGATCGGGACGAGTGCCGCATGGAACGCGTGGAGGGCTCCGTTGTCGCCGCCCACGTCACCGCCGCCGGCGAGGAATGCCTGGATCGAGCCGAGCACCGCGAGGGCGAACGGCCATGCGGCCGCCCGCCAGTTCGGCCAGGCGGCGAGGAGCGCGGAGAGGAACGTGAGGACGTACAAGAGGTGGACGATCTTGCCCAGATCCTTGTGCGTGTCGAGCCAGCCCGTCTCGCCGAAGATGAAGCCGCCGATGAGGTAGACCTGGACGGCCATGCCGATGACGGCGAGCGCCGCGAAGACGAATGTTCCCCAGGTGCCGATCCGTTGCCTGTCCATGCCACGGGCACCTTAAGACCCGCGGCGGACGTCGTCAACTGCGTACCGTGGGAGCATGAATCGCCTCGCCGACGCGACTAGCCCGTACCTCCTCCAGCACGCCGAGAACCCCGTCGACTGGCATCAGTGGGGCGACGAGGCGTTCGAGCGCGCTCGTGAGGAGGACAAGCCGCTGCTCGTCTCGGTCGGCTACAGCTCGTGCCACTGGTGCCACGTCATGGCGCACGAGTCGTTCGAGGACGCCGCGACGGCGAAGGTCATGAACGACCTCTTCGTCAACGTGAAGGTCGACCGGGAGGAACGCCCCGACGTCGACGCGGTGACGATGGAGGCGACCGTCGGCATGACCGGCTCGGGCGGCTGGCCGACGACCGTCTTCCTGACCCCCGGGGGGAAGCCGTTCTACGCCGGGACGTACTTCCCGCCCGAGCCGCGACACGGGATGCCGAGCTTCCGCAACGTGCTCGAGGCCGTCGCGCGCGCGTGGCGCGAGCGCCGAGCGGACATCGAGCGGCACGCGGGCAGGATCGACCAGACGCTTCGGCGCTCCTCGGAGATGCGTCCGTCCTCCGAGCCGTTGACGGAGTCGCTCCTGGGGGAGGCCGCGCGCGGCATCGCCCAGACCTTCGAGCCGGCGTTCGGAGGCTTCGGCGGCGCACCGAAGTTCCCGGCCGCCTCGACGCTCGAATTCCTCCTGCGGCGCGGGGACGAGGAGTCGCTCGCCATGGTGACGGCAACCCTCGACGGCATGGCCGCGGGCGGGGTGTACGACGTCGTCGGAGGCGGGTTCCACCGCTACTCGGTCGACGATCGCTGGCTCGTGCCGCACTTCGAGAAGATGCTCTACGACAACGCCGTCCTCGCTTCTGCCTACCTGCACGCCTGGGTCGTGACCGGCCGCCCGCGCTACCGCGACGTGGTCGAGGAGACGCTCGACTACCTCCTCCGCGAGATGCGGCTCCCGGACGGCGGGCTCGCCTCGGCCCAGGATGCCGACACCGACGGGATGGAGGGGCTCACCTACACGTGGACGGAGGAGGAGGCGGAGGAAGCTCGAATCCCGCGCGAGCTCCTCGAGCCCTTCGAGCACGGCCGCTTCATCGTCCGGGGCGAGCTCGACTCGGGCCTCCGTGTCCGGCTACTCGCGGATCGCGCGCACCGACGGCAGCCGTTCCGCGACGACAAGGTGCTCGCCTCCTGGAACGGGCTCGCGCTGGCGGCGCTCGCGGAGGCGGGATATCGGCTCGAGCGCCGCGACTGGCTCGAGGCGGCGCGCGGCGTGGCCGAGTTCCTGCTGGGGCCGCTCTCGGACGGCGAGGGTCGACTGCTTCGCTCGCGCCGGGACGGGCGCGCCAGCGGCGCTGGCTTCCTCGACGACTACGCGAACGTCGCGTACGGGCTCAGCGAGCTCCACGTCGCGACCGGGGAGCTCCGGTGGCTGCTCGAGGCGCACAGGCTCGCGCGGCTCGCGGTCGAGCTCTTCGCGGACGGCGAGCGAGGGGGCTTCTACCTCTCGCCGGCGGACGGCGACGACCGCGTGCCCCGCACCAAGGAGCTCCAGGACTCGCCGATCCCGTCCGGGAGCTCGATGCTCGCCTGGGTGCTTCTTCGGCTGGCACGGATCTGGGGCGAGGAGGAGCTCGAGCGGCACGCGGTCTCGGTCTTCCGGCTCGTGGAGCCGGCCATGCGGCGGGCGCCCGGAGCCTTCGCGTGGGCGCTCTGCGGCCTGGACCTCTGGTTCGGCCCGCCGCGGGAGATCGCCATCGTCGGCCCTGTCGGCTCGCCCGTCGCGCGGGCGGCGCTCGCGGGGTTCGAGCCACGGACGGTCGTCGCCGTCGGCCCGTCCGACGAGGTTCCGCTCCTCGCAGGGAAGGGCTTCGTCGACGGGAAGCCCGCGGTCTACGTCTGCGAGCGCTTCGCGTGTCGGGCGCCCGTCACGGACCCGGCGGCACTGGCCGCCTGGGCGACAGGCGTTCAGTAGGTTGACGCGCGATCGGCTCGTGCTTCAGCACGACGTCGCGGCGATGCCGGCTCGAGGAGGTTGTATGCGGGTCTGCCTGATGATCGAGGGCCAGGAAGGCGTCACGTGGGACGACTGGGTGCGCCTGGCGCAGCTCACCGAGCGGCACGGTCTCGAGGGCCTCTTCCGCTCGGACCACTACACGGCGATCATCCGGCCGGAGGCCGCCGCACTCGACGCGTGGGCGACGCTCGCCGGGCTCGCGGCGGTCACCCAGCGCATCCGGCTCGGCACCCTCGTGTCGCCGGCGACGTTCCGGCATCCGAGCGTGCTGGCCCGCATGGCCGTCACGGTCGACCACATCTCGGGCGGACGCGTCGAGGTAGGGATGGGCTCGGGCTGGTACGAGCGTGAGCACGTCGAGCACGGCTTCCCGTTCCTCGACGCCAAGCGGCGCTTCGAGCTCTTCGCCGAGCAGGTCGAGGTCGTCGTCCGGTCCTGGACGGAGGACGCCTTCGACCACGAGGGATCGGCGTACGAGCTGCGTGCGCAGACAGCGCTCCCACGGCCCTACCAGCGCCCGCATCCGCCGCTCGTCCTCGGCAGCTCGAACGTCAAGCCGCGGTTCGCGCAGCTCGCGGCGCGCTTCGCGACCGAGGTGAACACGCTCGGCGCTCCGAACGCCGAGCTCCGCGAGCGGAAAGAGCGTCTCGACCGTGCCTGCGAGGAAGCTGGGCGCGACCCGGCCACGCTGGGCTTCTCGGTGATGACGGCCTGTTTCGTGGGCGTCGACCGGAACGCCGTGCTCGAGCGGCTGCGCGCCTTCCTCGCGCTCCGCGGCGAGGGCGATCCCGAGCAGCTGCTGGCCGACCGCGCCGACCGCTGGCTCGCCGGTACGGTCGAGGAGGTCGCCGGGCGCGTCGCGGAGCTCCGGAACCTCGGCGTCACGCGGGTCTGCCTCCAGCACCTGAACCACGCGGACGACGAGATGGTCGCGCTGATCGGCGCCGAGCTCAAGCCCGCCGTCTCCTGAAGGGCTCTCAGTAGAGTCTCGACCATGACGACTACAGAGCTGACGGGTGCGGAGGACATGGCGTGGGATCTCTCCGACCTGTACGACGGCGGTGACGACCCCCGCCTCGAGACGGACGTGCAGGAGGCCGAGGAGGCCGCTGCGGCGTTCCGCGAGCGGTACTACGGAAAGGTCGCCCAGCTGGACGCAAGGGGCCTGCGTGAAGCGATCGAGGAGCGGGAGCGCATCGAGTCGATCGTCACCCGCGCGCTCTACTTCGCGCACCTCTGGTTCTCCACGGACATGGCCGAGTCGGCGCGCGGCGCGCTCGTCGCCCGGCTGACGGAGAAGGGCGCCGCCCTCGACACGCAGCTCCTCTTCTTCGGGCTCGAGATCGCCGACCTCGACGACGACGCCGCGGAGGCGCTGATCGCCGACGACGAGCTCGAGCGCTGGCGCCACTGGCTGCGCTCGCTGCGCAAGTTTCGCCCGTACCTTCTCAGCGAGCCCGAGGAGAAGATCTTCACCGAGAAGGCGGTCTCGGGCGTCAGCGCCTGGGACCGGCTCTACGACGAGCTCCTGGGCGCGTTTCGGGTCGAGCTCGACGGCTCGAGCATCAGCTTCGAAGAGGCGATGGCGAAGCTCTACTCGGGGGACCGGGACGAGCGCCGACGCGCCGCGGAGGCCGTCACCGAGACGCTCGCCCCCGGCCTTCGCACCCGCGCGTTCATCTTCAACACGATCGTCCTCGACAAGTCGATCGACGACCGCCTGCGCGGTTACGAGACCTGGATCTCGCAGCGCAACCTCCGCAATGACACGACCGACGAGGCGGTCCAGGCGCTCGTCGACGCCACCGTCGCGCGGTACGACGTCCCGCAACGCTACTACCGGCTCAAGGCGAAGCTGCTCGGTCTCGACCGGCTGACGTTCTACGACCGCTTCGCGCCGATCGCCGACGACCCCACGAAGGTGTCATGGGACGAGGCCCGCGAGATCGTCATCGGCGCCTACGCGGACTTCGCGCCCGACGTCGGCGACATCGTCGAGCGCTTCTTCCGCGAGGGCTGGATCGACGCCCCCGTGCGCGACAACAAGCGCACCGGCGCCTTCTGCGCGACGACCGTGCCGGGCGTGCATCCGTACGTCCTCATGAACTTCACGGGCGACCGGCGGTCGATCCTGACGCTCGCGCACGAGCTCGGCCACGGCTTGCACGGGGTCCTGACGCTTCCTCTCGGGCTCTTCAACGCCGATACGCCGCTGACGACCGCGGAGACCGCGTCGGTCTTCGGCGAGGCGCTCACGTTCAGGCGTCTCCTCGCGCTCGAGGAGGATCCGCGCCGCCGGCTGAACCTCCTCGCCGGGCGGATCGAGGACTCGATCGCAACGGTGTTCCGGCAGATCGGGATGAACCGCTTCGAGGATGCCGTCCACACGGACCGGCGCGAGCGGGGCGAGCTCTCGACGGAGCGGCTCGAGGAGCTCTGGCTCGGGACGCAGAAGCGCATGTTCCAGGATTCGGTCGACATCGACGGCTACGGGAAATGGTGGAGCTACATCTCCCACTTCATGGGCACCCCGGGATACGTCTACGCCTACGCGTACGGCTTCCTCTTCGCGCTCGCCGTCTTCCGCAGGTACGAGCAGGAAGGGGAGGCGATGGTGGCGCCCTATCTCGACCTCCTCCGGGCAGGCGGCTCGAAGCCGCCGGAGGAGCTCGCGCAGATGGTGGGGCTCGACCTCACCGACACCAAGATCTGGGAGAGCGGGATCGATGCGCTCGCTGCCGAGCTCGACGAGGCGGAGGCGCTCGCGACGGAGATCGGGCTGGGTTGAAGCTATCGGGGGTCAGGCCCCACGGGTCTGACCCCGCCTCCGTCTCACGCCGAGGAGCGCGGCTTCGACCTCCCTCAGCCGGTCGACGTCGCCGCGCACGCCCGCGGCCGCGTCGTTGTAGATGAAGGCCTCTGCGAGGCGCACGATCGCGTAGCCGAGCGTGGCCGGCTCGACGAGCGGCTCGTAGGCACCGGCGCGAACCTCGTCCTCGATCAAGGCGGTGATCCGCGCGACGAAGTGCGGTTGGACCACCCCCGCGCTCGAGGTGATGATCCGCAGGGCGTCCCGCTCCTGCTCGATGAACTGGCGCAGAGCTGGGGCGGCGACGAGGCCACGGTTCATGCGGTCGAACGTCTCGAGGAGCGCGGAGGCGCCGCTCCCGCTCGCCTGTCTACGGGCGTCGTCGAGAAGGGGATCGCCTGCCTGGATGAGCACCTCGCCGACGAGCCCCTCGCGCGACCCGAACCAGCGGTAGATCGTCGCGCGCCCGAGCCCGAGCTCGGCTGCGATCGCGAGGACGTCGATCCGCCGTCCGCGGAGGTACCGGTACAACCCGGCGGCCACGACATCCTCGCGGCTGGCACCGGCGGGTCGCCCGCGTCGGCGAGCGGTCGGCGTGACGGCGCTCACCCGGGCGCCAGGACCGAGGCCGCCGGCTGAGCGGAGATCTTTTGATACATCACGGCCATTGTGTCATGATTTCCGCGAGTATCCGGACGTCTGCCGATGGGAACCCGACGGGTGTCGAAGGGAGGTGCGTCGCAGGCTCTAGCGGCGTGGTCGTGGCGGCGGTACGCTCGCTTCTGACAGGCAGGTATCGGCGTGGAGAGATAGGAGGGAAGGTCGGTGCGAAAACTCATCGCGTGTGGGGTCGGTTTGGTGGCCGCCCTCGCGCTTTCGGTGCCCGGCGCGCTAGGCGGCGCGGAGCAGACACCGGGCGTTACCGCCAAGAGGATCGTGATCGGCGGGACGTTCCCGCTCACCGGGCCTGCTGCGGCGTACGCGCCGATCCCGGTCGGGATGAGGGCGTACTTCAGCTATATCAACGCCCGCAAGGGTCCTGACGGGAAGCGCGGCGTCTACGGCCGCCAGCTCGTCTGGAAGTTCTACGACGACGGCTACAACCCGGCGAACACCGTGCAGCTGACGCGGAGACTCGTCGAGCAGGACAAGGTCTTCGCGACCGTGGGGCAGCTCGGAACCGAGCACAATCTCGCCGTACGCGGGTACCTGAACCAGCAGCGCGTGCCACAGACGCTCGTCTCGACAGGCGCCTCCTACTGGGGCCTCCAGTGGAGAGAGTTCCCGTGGACGATCGGCTGGCAGCCCGACTACATCGCCGAGGGCCGCATCTACGGCCTGCACATCAAGGCGAACCACTCGGGGAAGAAGATCGCCGTCCTCTACCAGAACGACGACTACGGCAAGGACTACCTGTACGGCCTCCGCGCGGCGCTCGGCAAGTCGTACGCCGATGCGAACATCGTCGCGCAAGAGGCGTTCGAGGTCACCGCGCCCAACGTGGTCTCCCAGATGGCGAAGATCAAAGCCAGTGGAGCCGCCGTCTTCGTGATCCTCGCCACGCCGACGCCGACGATCCGGGCATACGGAACAGGCAAGGCGCTCGGGTTCAACCCCGAGCAGATCTACCTCAACTCCGTGTCTGCGACGGCCGCGTTCCTGAACATCGCGGTCGGCGTGGCCGGAGCGCCGTATGTCAACGGGTCGCTCTCGGTCGCGTACCTC
>JBOHBD010000366.1:0-3839 GCA_050698195.1 Gaiellaceae bacterium | reverse complement strand
CGGCAGCGGACGCTGCGGGCGACGATCGAGTGGAGCTACGGGCTCCTGAGCGACCGGCAGCGCGAGCTCCACGGCGCCCTGGCGGTCTTCGCAGGAGGATGCACGCTTGCCGACGCGCGCGCGATCGCCGGATCGGGAGTCGATCTGCTTCCCGACCTCGAGTCGCTCGTCGCGTGGAGCCTCCTCCGCAGCGACGTGGCCGACGGCGACGTGCGTCTCTCGATGCTCGAGACGGTGCGCGAGCACGCGGTCGCTCGACTCGACGGCGAGGGCACCCTCGAGGGCCTGCGGCAGCGGCATGCGGAGCGATTCCTCGCACTCGCGTCGAGCGCGGAGGACGAGCTCACCGGGTCGGACCAGGCAGCCTGGCTCGATCGGCTGGAGCGGGAGCTCGACAACATCCGAGCGGCCCTCGACTGGCTCCTGGCGTCGGGGCGCGTGGAAGACGCCCTCAGGGCCATCGCCGCCCTGCAGCGCTTCTGGGTCGCGCACGCGCACGTCGGCGAGGCTCGGCGGTGGCTCTCGCTGGGTCTCGCGTTGGCCGGAGACGTACCCGTCGAGCTTCGGGCCGCGGCTCTCTGGACGGCCGCGCAGCAGGCAACGGCACAGAGCGACTGGGACGCTGCCGTACCGCTGCTCGAAGAAGCACGCGAGCTCTTCCACGACTCCGGGAACAGGCGCGACGAGGTGTTCGCGCTCTCGCATCTCAGCTTCGTCGCCCTCCGCCGCGACGATCTCGAGCACGCCGAGGAGCTCTGCGAGGAGGCGCTCGAGATCGCCCGCAGGACGGGCGACGCGCGCACGACCTCGGCGGCGCTCCAGTCCATCGGAGACGTCCATTCGGCCCAGAGCGAGCACGAGCAGGCGTTGACCGAGTACGAGGAGGCGGTCGAGCTGCGGCGCGGACTCGGCGATCCGTTGCTGGTCGCGGACGGCGTCTACAACCTCGGCGTCACGGCTTTCCACGCTCGCGACCACTCCCGCGCGCAGCCCGCGTTCGAGGAGGCGCTCGCGCTCGCACGGATGCTCGGCGAGGCACCCCACATCGCTGCGGCGCAGTTCATGCTCGCCGAGCTCGGCTTTCTCGCGGGAGACACGCTCACGCGGGAACGTGCACGCGAGAGCCTCTCCATCTACACGGAGCTCGGAGACGATCGCTCCCGCGCACGGTGTCTCGTCCTTCTCGGAGGCGTCGCTGCGGCGGAGGGGTCACCTGAGGATGCGGCGCGTTTCCTCGGCGCGGCAGAGTCGCTCCGGGGAGAGTCACCCCCGGACCTGTTCGAGCTGACCGTTCTGGAACGAGTGCTCCCCGAGCTCTCGGCCTCCCTCGGCGACACAGGCCTGGCCGCCCTGCGCGCGGAAGGCGCCCGCCTCCGCGATCGGACCCTGGCACAGGTTGTCCCCGTGGGCATCGAGGAGTAGGCTCGCGCTCTACCGTCGAAGAGGAGGGGCCATGAACGGGGAGTACTGGGTTGACGGCGACGACAAGCCCACGCTGCACGAGGCCTTCGAGGACGCCGGCATGAAGGCCGAGCGGCAGCTCGAGTCCGAGGGTGTGGCGCCCGACGACGTCGAGAGGCGGCGCTTCACGGCGACCATCAACGTCGAGACCCAGCCGCACAATCAGTGGATCAAGGCGTATCGGGTCAGGCTGGACGGCTAGACCCGACCTGCAGCAAGTCGACTCGACCGTTCAGTCTGCCGGCGCGTGGCCGGATCGCGTCTCGTTCATCGCCTTGAAGCCGCCGAGCTCGGCGACAGTCACATCCGCGACCACCCCGCCGAGGCCGAGGAGCGCGATGAGACGGCTCCGCTCGAGGATGCCGACGAGGACGAGCGCCACCCCCGCGAGCCCGGCTGGCCCGAAAGCGACGGTCAGCTCGCGATCCTCGCCCAACGAACGGATCCTAGGACGGTTGCTGCCACGAGATCGCCGCCTCGGGAAGTGATCTGGCCGCTCGGGACAGCGGCGGCGCGACCTCGAGAGCCGCGCCGCCGCAGAGGTTCAGACCGACCAGGCCGCTACTGCGGCCGGGACGGACATCATGCCGATCCGGTCGATCATGTCCGGATCGGCTGCATAGAGGTTGTGCAGAGGGATGAGCTTGATCTCGGGCTCGCCCTCGATGTGAAGCTCGCTCGCAACCGGCAGGAACCGTTGCTCGAGGAAGCCGTGGAAGGCTTGCTCTGTCTGCCACACGTCGCACACCTCGAGGCCCTCGTCGGTAAGGGCCGCCATGTGCAGGACTTCGCCGGCGGCGGGGTTCACGTCGAGCTCGAGCCTCGCCATGACGGAGTCGTACTGGCCGGCTGTCATTCCCGGCCAGTGCATGAACATCGCGACAGCCATCCCCAGTTCCTCCTTCCCTGGTCGCGTCAGGGTCCGGTCACAGCGTACGCGGGTCCACTGCCCGACGCAACGGCGAGGAGACCCGGATGTGACAAAGCAGCACCGTGGCCGCGAAGCGGACGCCTTCGGCGATGTTCGCGGGCCCCGGATCCGCGCGAGCAGATTCCGGTCGCGCAGGCCACCGCTCAGCCGGCGACGAGCGCCCGGGCGTAGTCGTGGGCGTCGAACGGGCGCAGGTCGTCCACTCCTTCGCCCACGCCCACGACCTTGACCGGGAGCCCGAGCTCGACGGCGATCGCGATCGCGATTCCTCCGCGCGCGCTCCCGTCGAGCTTCGTGAGCACGACCCCGGTGACGCCGACCGCGTCGCCGAAGAGCCGCGCCTGCTGGAGCCCGTTCTGCCCGGTCGTCGCATCGACGACGAGGAGCGTCTCGTGTGGCGCCCCTTCGACGCGTCCGGAGATCACACGCCGAAGCTTCTCGAGCTCGGCCATCAAGTTCGACTGGGTGTGGAGACGCCCGGCGGTATCGACGATGACGACGTCTCGTCCACGCGCCCGGGCGGCCTCGAGCGCGTCGAAGGCGACGGCGGCAGGATCGGCTCCTCTTGGCGACCCGACGAAGTCCGCCCCTGCCCGCTCCGCCCAGATCTCGAGCTGCTCCTCCGCGGCTGCGCGGAACGTGTCCGCCGCGCCGACCAGCACGGAGCGACCGTGCTCGCGGAGCTTCTGCGCGAGCTTGCCGATGGTCGTCGTCTTGCCTGTGCCGTTCACTCCGACGACGAGGACGACGCTCGGCTGACCCGCGAGAACGAGCGTCGGCGGCCCGCCGAAGAGCGCTTCCACCTCCTCCGCGAGCGCGCCCTCGAGCTGACCGACCTCCCCGCGGGACTCGAGACGCCGGACGAGCTCCGCCGTCGCCGGCACGCCGACGTCGCTTCGGATCAGCGCCTCCTCGAGGCGCTCCCAGGCCGCGTCGTCCGCGGGGTCGAAGGCCGCGGTCGCGAGCTGCTCGGTGAGCGCGCGGCTGCTCTTGGCGAGGGACTCCCGCATACGGGCGAAGACCCCGGTCCGCTCCGGCTCGTCGGCCGCGGTGGGCTCGTCGCCCAGGAGCTCCGACCAGGTGCGGCTCATGACCGCGAGCCTACTCAGGCGGCGGCGTGCGCCGTCCGCGGGAGACGGCGGGAGACGACCTGTGACACCCCGTCGGGGCCCATGGTGACCCCGTAGAGAACGTCCGCCGCTTCCATCGTCCGCTTCTGATGGGTGACGACGACGAACTGGGCTCGGTCCGAGTAGCGGCGGAGGAGCTCGACGAACCGCGCGATGTTGGTGTCGTCGAGGGCCGCCTCGACCTCGTCGAGAAGGTAGAAGGCGCAGGGCCGCGCGAGGAAGAGCGCGAAGAGGAAGGAGATCGCGCCGAGCGCTTTCTCGCCTCCGGAGAGGAGCGACAGCCGAGTGATCCGCTTCCCGGCCGGGCGGAGCTCGAC
>JBOHBD010000365.1:0-21328 GCA_050698195.1 Gaiellaceae bacterium | reverse complement strand
GGTCGTCTCCGGGAACGTCTCGCTCTACAACGAGACGAACGGCCGGGCCATCCATCCCACCCCGGTCGTCGGCGCCGTCGGGCTGGTGGAGGACGTGCGGCACGTCCCGAAGGGCTGGCGCGAGGGTGACTCGCTGCTCGTCGCGGAGGCATCGCCGCTCTCGCTCGCCGGCTCCGAGTACCAGGCCCGCTTCGGCGAGACGAGCGGGATCCCGACTCCGCTCGACCTCGACGCGGAGGCGCGGCTCGTGTCCTTCCTCTGGCAAGCGGCTCCTCTCTGCTCGCTCGTCCACGACGCGTCCGAGGGCGGGCTCGCGATCTCGATCGCGGAGGCCGCGATCTTCTCGGCGTGCGGCGCCAGGCTCACGCTCGAGGACGACCCGCTCACGCTCTTCGGCGAGGTCGGCGGGCGGGCGATCCTCGCGTGCGCGCCCGAGAGCCGCGACGCCGTGCGCGGGCTCGGCGAGGAGCTCGGCGTGCCCGTATACGGCATCGGCCTGGCCGAGGGCGCTAGCCTGTTCGGAGTCGAGCTGGCGCGCCTGCAGAGCGCCTGGGAAGGGAGTCTCTGATGTGTGGGGTCTTCGGCATTCGCTCGGAGGAGCGGGACGTCTCGCGTCTCTCGTACTTCGGCCTGTTCGCGCTCCAGCACCGTGGGCAGGAGTCGGCCGGGATCGCGGTCTCGGACGGGGGCCGGCTCACGGTCCTCCGGGACATGGGGCTCGTCGCGCAGGTCTTCAACGAGCAGCAGCTGCAGGCGCTGCCCGGCGAGGTCGCGATCGGACACACGCGCTACTCGACCACCGGCGCCAACCGGTGGGCGAACGCGCAGCCGCTGATCCACCATGGGCGTGCCCGGACGGTCGCGCTCGGCCACAACGGCAACCTCGTCAACGTCGAGGAGCTGCGCGCAGAGTTCCTCGACGACGGAGTTCGGCTCGTGTCGGGCTCGGACTCGGAGGTGATCGCGGCGCTCGTCGCCCGCGATCCCGCGCCTCTCCCGGAGGCAGTGGCGAACGCGATGGGGCGGCTCGACGGCGCCTACTCGGTCACCGCTCTCGTCGAGGACACGCTCGTCGCCTTCCGCGACCCCCTCGGGTTCCGCCCGCTCGTGCTCGGCCGGATCGGAGAGGACTGGGTCGTCGCCTCGGAGAGCTGCGCTCTCGACCTGATCGGCGCCGACGTCGTCCGCGACGTCCGCCCCGGCGAGGTCTTCTGGGTCGATGCCGCCGGCGAGCACACGGCTCAGGCAGTTCCGGCCGGCCGGAACGCGCTCTGCATCTTCGAGCATGTCTACTTCGCGCGGCCCGACTCGCGGCTTGGCGGGGTAGAGGTGCACGGTGCGCGGGTGCGGATGGGCGAGCGGCTCGCAACAGAGGCACCGGTCGAGGCCGACGTCGTCATCGGGATCCCCGACTCCGGCACGCCCGCCGCGATCGGCTTCTCGAAGGCATCCGGCATCCCGTTCAACGAGGGCTTGATCAAGAACCGCTACGTCGCCCGCACGTTCATCCAGCCGGACCAGGAGATGCGCGAGCAGGGCATCCGGATCAAGTTCAACCCGCTCGACGAGGTCGAGGGCCGGCGGATCGTCGTCGTCGACGACTCGATCGTCCGCGGCTCGACGATGCGCCAGCTCGTCGCGATGCTCGTCGACGGGGGCGCCGCGGAGGTGCACGTGCGGATCTCCTCGCCGCCGGTTGTCTCGCCCTGCTTCTACGGGATCGACATGGCCGACGAGGACGAGCTCGCGGCCTCGCACCGCTCCGTCGAGGAGATGCGCGCTCTGATCGGAGCGACCACGCTCCACTACCTGTCGTTGGAGGGGATGCAGGCAGCCACCGAGCTCCCCGAGGACGCGGTCTGCCGTGCCTGCTTCACCCGCGACTACCCGACGCGCGTCCCGCGCTCGGCCGCGAAGCTCCGCTTCGAGACCGCGCCCGCCTGAGACGCCGTGCGCGTCGTTCCGCGCAGCCGGCGGACGGCGCGGATCTGCCTCCGCCGGACTTCCGAGAATCCCCACCACTTTGAGGGGTCGCTAGCCCGCTGATTGACCCTCGCCATGTCATCGCCTGCGTTGGAGGCTTGGCGAACGATCGCCGAAACGGCGGGTCTCACGTGTTGCGCCGCGAGCGGAACCGTCCGCCCGGCTTAGGCCGTACCTGCTTCGCCGAATGTCGCGGGGGCAGCCGGCGGCAGCAACAGGAGATGACTTTCGACGACCGCCTCCGCCACATCGACCAGCTTCCGTCCATTGAGTTGCGAATGGGAGCGGAGCATCTCGAACGCACGCTGCTGGTCGATCGCGTGGCGTGCCATCAGGATCCCCTTCGCCTGCTCGATCACCGCCCGGCGGCCGAACGCTCCCTGCAGGTTCTGATATTCGGCGAAGCGCTGCAGCGTGATGTCGATCGCACTCTGCAGCTCCTCGGCGTCGGCATCGACGATATAGGCGAAGACGCCGCGCTTCGCCGCCTCGTGGATGTAGGAAGGATCCCTGGCCGAGAGGAGCGCTATCACGGGGCAGGTCGATGTGTGGACGATCTCTGCGATCAGCTCGAGCGCATGCTCGGAGCTAAGCCCAAGCCCGACTAGCGCGACGTCGGGGTGCTCCCGCGCGGTCACTGGGCCGACCTCTTTGACGTCGATCTCGCGCGCGATTACCTCGTGGCCGAGACCTGCCACGACCTGGGCGAGCAGCTCGAGCCGGTCCCTCCGCTCGTTCGCGATCAGGACGCGGAGGGGCGAGATCTCCGCGCCGTTCACAAGCTGAGAAGCAAGAGCCAGGAGGCCGATTCTAGCGCCGTCAGGGGAGCAAAGGGGTCGCGCCCCTGGTCACGACGGTCGCATGTTAGACTCGTTGTGCGAGTCATAACGATCGGCTCCGCAGACGTCGGCGGGGGCTTAGGTAAATCGCCTCCCCGCGATCCACCCTCAGCAAACTGGGTCGGAACGGCTTCCAGCCGGCCGTAGCCCTCGGTCGCAAGCACGCAAGCTGAGGAGGATCTGATGGAGATGCGGATCGTGGTGCCGGACGCGGCGAGCGCGACTGTGCTTGCCGATCGGCTGACCGTCGCGTTCGGCTCTGAGCGTATCTCGCTTCGAGGGGAGCGGCGGGTAGTCGACATTCTGATCGATCGCGAACCGGACCCGGCCATCTTGCGGGTCCTGGACGCCGTTCGAACGATGGCTCGACCAGGCGCGCGTCGGGTCTGTGGAGATGTGGCTGGGAGAGCGCTCCTACACGCTCGCTCGGTGGGTTCCGTCCGAGATGTGGCACTGATCGCCCAGGGCTGAGACGGGAATCGCTGCCAGTGGCACACGCCGTCGCCGAAGGGTTGTCGTGGAGATCGGCAGTGAAACCGATAGGTGATCCCCGTCCCACTGCCGGCAATCTTCGAGCGCCGCAGGTCGCTTTGAGTCGCCTCGTACGCCTCGCGCGATCGCGGAGCGGCCGGCTCGTGTTCACTGCGGGATCGGCAGTTGTCGCGCTGGTCCTCGCGGTCGTGACTGCCCGGCACCTCGTCGAGACCCCCTGGCCGCTCTCTCGCGGCGACCTCGGCCTTCTCGTGGCGGCAGCACTCCTCTCACTGCTTGGCTATGCGTTCAAGGCGTACGCGTGGCGACAGCTCTTCGCGACGCGCGAGCGCCCGAAGGCGGTCGCGCTCGCGGCTGCGAACGGGGGCGCGTCCATCACGGCGCTCGCGCTTCCCGGGAGGGTCGACGATCTCGTCCGGATTGCGATCGTCCGCCGCTTCCGGGGTTGCCCCGCAGGTGTGCGAACGATCTGTCTCTCCCTCGTTGTGCTCGGTCTGATCGACAGTGTCGCGTTGGCGCCGTTCGCCCTTGCTGCCGCCGTCCTCCCGGGCAACTCGATCGGAGTACGCGTTGGCCTCGCCCTCGTCGCCGTCGTCGGTTTGGCAGCGGCAGCGCTGATCCTCGCGCTGCCGCGGCTGGCCACGAGCAAGCAGCTTCTCCGCTTCCGGCTCGGCCGCTGGCTGCGTCCGCGCACTACGTCGTTGCGAGACGCATCGCGGGCGTGGGCACTCGTCTCTGCCTCTTGGCTTACCCGTGTCCTGGGGCTCCTCCTCCTCCTCGGTGCGCTCGGGGTCGGCTTCTCGTTCACGCTCGCGCTCCTCTTTCTCTGTACCTGCTCGGCAGCAGCGGCGCTGCCGGTTGGTCCCGGAGGGGCGGCCACGCAGGCCGGAGCCGGAGCTGCGGTGCTGATCACGTCCGGAGTCGGGGTCTCGGAGGCCGTCGCCGTCGCCGTCGCAGTCCAGGCGCTGGGGATGCTCGTCGGCGGGTCGATCTTTCTCGTCGCCACTGTCTGGCCCGCCGGCTGCCGGCTGGCACTGCGGAGTCACGCTGCCCCCTTGGCGGGAATCGGCCGATCGTGGTCTGGCCGCTTTCAGCCGGTCGTCTCTGTCAGGCGAGGCTCTGGAAGAAGCCTTCCGTTGCGCCCGTTAGCCCCGCGTGGACGAGGACCCGCGGAGGTGCGGCTGTGAGGCAGACTCCAACGTCGAACGGCGAGAGGAGGCGCGGCGTGCCGGAGAATGTCGCGTCCGCTGCGGCGAGTGACCAAGAGGTACCGGATGGGCTTGATTGGCAGGCGTTTTCCGCCGCGTACTTCCCAGGGCGGCGCCGACACGACTTCGAGGCACTGACCGCGTACGGCGCCTACAAACGCTCGCGAGCCGTCGACGAGCGGTCAGCTGACGAAGCCGCCCGGCTGGAGGAAGGAGAGACCACCGAGGCGGGACTCACAGCGCTGCACGCCTGGGAGGACGAGGGGGGTGCAGCGCCGTAGGAGAAGAGCCCGATACGCTCGAGGTGCTCGATCCGGACGCGTAGGTCACCACTCTCGGGGATGCACACGGCGCCCGGGAATCGCAGCTATGATGGTTCGAGCGCGTTGGTTAGCTTTGAAGCCGCTGAGGCTTCGCACCTTCCTCTTCGACTGTCACACCCGACCTGAGCGCTGCAGGGCGCCATCCGGGCTGCCCTGCCCTGAACGATCGACAGAAGGAGCATCACATGCATGCGACCATTCGCCGCTACGACGGTGTGGACCAGAATCGCACGGCCGAGCTGACCCGCAAGGTCAACGAGACGCTCGTCCCGAAGCTGCGCGACCTGCCCGGGTTCGAGGGCTACTACCTCATCGATGCCGGCAACGGCGTCTTTAGCTCGCTGGGTCTCTTCGAGACGTCTGAGCAGGGCAAGGAGTCCACGAAGCTCGTCGCGACATGGATCCGTGACGAGAACTTCGAGACGCTGATCCCCAACGAGCCGAAGATCACGAGCGGCCAAGTCGTCGCTCACGGCAACGGCGTCACCGTCGCGTAGGTCGAGCGCGAGGCATTCGATTGGAGGGCTCGGCTTGCCGGGCCCTCACTCGTTTTCCACGCGAAGGCCCCGTTACTCCGGGGCTCGAGTCGGTTCATCCGCTCCAGGAATCCGCGGAAACGGGGTATCTTCAGCGGCGTCAGCCGCCCAAGTTACAAGTTGTAACTTGCGTTTTCAGCGCGCGGATGCAGTTGTCAGCGGAGCTCGGGGTCGCCCAAGTTACAACTTGTAACTTGGCGTGCCGGCTCGAGGTTCACCGCTCCGAGAGCTCCTGCCAGCGGCGGTACCGGACCGCGCGGCGCACGGTCCGCGGGTCGTGTCCGCGCTCGATGAGCTCCTGGCGGATCTCGCCCTCCTGCGCCATGCGCAGAAAGAGCCAGGCGATCGCGACGACGGTGACGAGCGAGCCCTCGAGCATCATGAGCGAGCCCGCGAGGCTCTGGTCGGCCTGCGGCGAGAGCCCGAGGTAGTCGTCGCCCGTCTCGTACACGTCGTAGAACGGCGCGCCGCCCCAGATGAACGCGTTGCCGAGGACCGTGGCGACGAGGCGGACGCCGACGATGTAGGCGAGCTTCGCGCCGCTGCCGAACCACTCCGGGGCGGGCAGTGTCTCGAGGACGGGCAGCCAGAGAACGACTCCGGCGGTGAAGAAGCTGACGTGCTCGAGCGCGTGCACGGCTCCGTTCTCGACCGCCGCCTCGTACATGGCCGGCACGTGCCAGAGGGCGAGGTTCGCGGCCCAGATCGGCAGCGCGACGAACGGATTGGCGAAGACGCGCAAACGCATCACCCCCGGGAGCGCGAGCACCGGACGGAGCAGCGGGCCCGTCAGTCCGGCGAGCAGGCAGAGCGGCGCGAGATCTCCGAGGAGCAGATGCTGGGCCATGTGGAAGGAGAAGAGCTCCTTCTCGCCGATCTCGGCGACCGGTGAGGCGGCGGCGAGGACGAGAAGCGCGATTCCGAGCACGAAGAGCCCGATGCGCCAGCCGGGCACCGGCTGGCCGCGCCGAGCGAGCGTCCGAGCGCGCAGGGCGTAGGCGGTCGCGATCAACGCGATCGGAGCGAGCTGGAGCGGATCGAGCGTCCAGCTCGTGAGCAGGGATGGCTCGTCCACTCGGAGGACTGTAGGGCCGTAGACTCGACCCGTGGGCAGCGAGCGCCCGACCTACGCGGCCGCCGGCGTCTCGATCGACAAGGCCGACGCCGTCGTCGAGCGTCTTCGCGCTGCCGCGGAGTCGACCGGAGCTCAGGGCTTCGGCGCGTTCGCCGGGCTCCACGCGCTGGATTCGACGCGACTTCTCGCCGCGTCGACGGACTCCGTCGGGACGAAGCTCGTCCTCGCGCGGGCGAGGGGCGCGCTCCGCCTGTGCGGCGCGGACCTGGCGGCGCACTGCATCAACGACGTGGTGACGACCGGCGCCGAGCCGCTGTTCTTCCTCGACTACGTCGCCGCGAACCGCATCGACCTCGAGCAGGTCGCGGAACTGGTCGAGGGAGCGGCCGAGGTCTGTCGCGCCGCCGGCTGCGCGCTTATCGGCGGCGAGACCGCGGAGCTCCCCGGCGTCTACCGGGAGGACGAGCTCGACTTCGCCGGGACGTGCGTCGGAATCGTCGAGCGCGAGCGGGTCGTCGACGGCTTGCGCATCGAGGCCGGGGACGCGGTCGTCGGGCTGCCCTCCACCGGAGTGCACGCGAACGGCTTCACGCTCGTGCGGCGGGTTCTCGAGCTGGAGGACTACGACGGCGCGGATCTCCTCGCGCCCACGCGGCTCTACCTCGACGACGTGCGCGGGCTGCGCTCGCGCGCCGACGTCCGCGGGCTCGCGCACGTCACGGGCGGCGGCATCCTCGGCAACCTCTCGCGCGTGCTCCGGGACGGCCTCCGAGCCGAGATCGACTGGAAGGCGTGGCCGCGACCCGAGGTCTTCGAGTGGCTCGCCCGCCACGTCGAGGAGGACGAGCTTCGGCGCGTCTTCAATCTCGGGATCGGCTACCTGGCGGTCGTTCCGGATCCGGGCGACGAGCTCGTCATCGGGCGGATCGCGGCGGCGTGATCGGCGTCCTCGTCAGCGGCGAGGGGACGAACCTGCAGGCCCTCCTCGACGCCGGGCTTCCGGTCGTCGCGGTCGCGTCCAACATCCCTGGTGTGCCCGCACTCGACCGCGCTCGGCGCGCGAACGTCGGCACAGCTTCCTTCCCGCTCGACGACTACGCGGACCGCTACGCCCGCGACTCGGCGATGGCGACCTGGCTCGAGGGGCGACGAGTCGAGCTCGTCGTCTGCGCCGGGTACATGCACCTCCTCACCACGGTGTTCCTCGAGCGCTTCCCGGGGCGCGTCGTCAATGTCCACCCGGCGCCGCTCCCCGCCTTCCCGGGACCGCATCCCCTCGCGGACCTGCTCGCCGCCGGCGCCCCGGCAGCGGCTGCGACGGTGCACTACGTCGACGACGGAGTCGACACGGGCCCGGTGATCGCGAGCGAGCCCGTGCCGGTGCTGACCGGAGACACGGTCGAGACGCTGCGCGAGCGCGTGCACGCCGTCGAGCACCGGCTGCTGCCGGAGGTCGTGAGGACGCTGTGCGCGCGCTGATCTCGGTCTACGACAAGACGGGTCTCGTCCCGTTCGCGCGGGGGCTCGCCGATCTCGGGTTCGAGCTCGTCGCGAGCGGCGGCACCGCGAGCGCGCTCGAGGCCGAAGGGCTCGCCGTCACGCGCGTCGAGGAGGTCACGGAGTTCCCCGAGCTCCTCGCCGGGCGAGTCAAGACGCTCCATCCGCGCATCCATGCCGGCATCCTGGCCCGCCGCGACCTCGAGGACGATCTCGCCGAGCTCGCGGAGCACCTCATCGAGCCGTTCGATCTCGTCTGCGTCAACCTCTACCCCTTCGAGAAGGCGGTCGGTCGCCTCGACGTCACCGAGGAGGACGCGATTGAGCTGATCGACGTGGGGGGGCCGGCGATGCTGCGGGCGGCTGCGAAGAACCACGCATCCGTGACGCCTGTCTGCCGGCCCGAGGACTACGCGCGCGTGCTCGCGGAGCTTCGCGCGCGCGACGGCCGGACCTCGGGCGAGACACGGCGTCACCTCGCCGGCTTCGCGTTCGCGACCACAGCCGCCTACGACGCCGCCATCGCGGCGTGGCTCCGCGACGACCGGGAGCTACCCGACTCCCTCGCGCTCGCGTTCGACAAGGTCGCCGACCTCTCGTACGGCGAGAACCCGCACCAGCAGGCTGCCTACTACGCGGAACGAGGGTCGCGCACGCACCTCCTCTCACGCGTCTCGCAGCTGCACGGGAAGCCGCTCTCGTTCAACAACCTGAACGACCTCTCCGCGGCGCGCCTCCTCCTGCGCGAGCTCGACGGCCCTGCCTGCGTGATCGTGAAGCACGCGAATCCCTGCGGTGTCGCGGTCGCGGAGACGATCGACGATGCGTACGCCAGGGCGCTCGCCGCCGACCCGGGCTCCGCCTACGGCGGCGTCGTCGTCCTCGACCGCGCCGTCGATGCGTCCCTCGGCAAGACGCTCGCGGACCAGTTCGTCGAGGTGCTCTTCGCCCCGGGGTACGACGACCAAGCGCTGGAGGTGCTCTCCCGCAGGGCCTCGATTCGCATTCTGAGCGACCTCGAGCGTCGCGCCTTCTCCGAGACGGAGCGCGACTACAAGCGGGTCCTCGGCGGGCTGCTCGTGCAGGACCGTGACTGGGAGCACCTCGATCGGTCGCAGCTCGAGGTCGTCTGCGGGGAGGTCTCCGTCGAGCAGGAGGACGACCTCCTGTTCGCCTGGCGCGTCGTGAAGCACGTGACGTCGAACGCGGTCGTCGTCGCCCGCGGAGGGCAGACGATCGGGATCGGGGCGGGGCAGATGAGCCGCGTGGACTCCGTGCGCATCGCGCTCGACAAGGCGCGGGAGCTCGGCCACGAGACGGAGGGCGCCGTTCTGGCGTCAGATGCGTTCTTTCCGTTTGCCGACGGTCCCGAGCTCGCTCTCGAGGCGGGAGTCGCCGCGTTCGTCCAGCCCGGCGGGTCGAAGCGGGACCGCGAGGTGATCGAGGCCGTCTCGGCCGCGGGTGCTGCGATGGTCTTCACGCACCGGCGCCAGTTCAGTCATTAGAGCCCGAGGTGGATGCGTTCGATCTCGACGTCAGGCGGCACGTGTACTTCGCCGTCGTGGCGCACGGCCAGCCGCCGACGGTCGACGAGACCGCGGTCGCGTTCGGCTCCTCGCCCGCCGAGATCGAGCGGAGCTACCGGCGGTTGCACGACGCACATGCGCTCGTGCTCCATCCGGGCTCGAGCGACATCTGGATGGCGAATCCTTTCTGCTTCGCTCCCACGCCCCACCTCGTCCACGCGGGCGGGCGCGTCTGGACCGGAACGTGCGCCTGGGACGCCCTCGGCATCCCCGGCGCGCTGCACTGCGACGGCCGGGTCGACACGCAATGCGCGTGCTGCGGCGACCCGCTCACGCTCGAGGTGCGCGACGGCGAGCTCGTCCGCGGTGTCGACTACCTCGCCCACGTCCTCGTCCCCGCCCGGCGCTGGTGGGACGACATCGGCTTCACCTGAGACACGATCGTCTTCCTCCGGTCGGAGGAGCACCTCGCGCGCTGGCTCGGCGCACACGGCTGGGAACCCGGGGCGACGATCACCGTCGCGAAGATGAACGAGCTCGCGCGCACGTGGTGGTGGACGCGCCTCGATCCAGGCTGGCGCCCGCGGACGCTCGAGGAGTCGCAGGCGATCCTCGACGCCGTCGGGCTCACCGGCGAGTTCTGGCGGCTGGGCTGAGGCGGAGAAGTAGGCTTCGTCGGTGGCCCGGCGCGAGTACCCGAACGTCCTCGACCTCGTCGGCGCGACGCCGATCGTCCGGCTCGAGCGCCTCGGGCGCGAGGTCCCCGGCGAGCTGCTCGCCAAGCTCGAGTACCTGAATCCCGGCGGGTCCGTCAAGGACCGGATCGGGATGGCGATGATCGAGGCGGCCGAGCGAGACGGGAAGCTGCGCCCCGGCGGGACGATCGTCGAGCCGACCTCCGGCAACACCGGCGTCGGGCTCGCGATGGCGGCGGCGCTCCGCGGCTACCGCTGCATCTTCGTCATGCCCGACAAGATGAGCCAGGAGAAGATCTCGATGCTCCGGGCGTACGGCGCCGAGGTGGTCATCACGCCGACCGCTGTCGAGCCGCATTCGCCGGAGAGCTACTACTCGGTCTCCGACCGCCTCGCCGAGGAGATCCCGGGCGGCTTCAAGCCCGACCAGTACTCGAATCCCTCGAACCCCGACGCGCACTACGCCGCGACGGGGCCCGAGATCTGGGAGCAGACCGGCGGCGAGGTCGACGCGATCGTCATCTCCGTCGGCACCGGCGGCACGATCACGGGCGTCGGGCGCTACTTCAAGGAGCGCGGGTCGACGGCACGCATCGTCGGAGTCGATCCCGAGGGCTCGGTGTTCACGGCCGACGAGCGGCACCCACCCGGCCCGTACCTCGTCGAGGGCATCGGCAAGGAGTGCTGGCCCGACACGCTCGACGCGGAGGTCGTCGACGAGTGGGTGCGTGTCTCCGACCGGGACTCGTTCATCGTCGCGAGACGTCTCGCGCGGGAGGAGGGGCTCCTCGTCGGCGGCTCCACGGGCTCGACCGCGTGGGCGGGCATGGAGGTCGCGAAGCGTCTCGGCCCGGAAGCGCGGGTGCTGATGCTCTTCCCGGACAGCGGCCGCTCGTACCTGTCGAAGTTCTTCGACGACAACTGGATGATCCAGTACGGCTTCCTCGAGCGGACGACGCCTCCGCCAGCCGTCGAGGAGGTGCTGCGCTTCCGGCGCGTGGGTCACGACGTGCCGGAGCTCGTGACCATCGGGTCGCATGAGAAGGTCGGCGCCGCGATCGACATGATGCAGCGCTACGGCATCTCGCAGCTTCCGGTCGTCCGCTCGGAGCCGGTCGACTCGCTCGCCGACGTGGTCGGCTCGCTGCAGGAGCGCGGGCTCCTCGACCGCGTCTTCCGGAACGCGGATGCGCTCAACGAGGACGTCGCGGTCGCGATGCAGCCGCCGCTGCCGGCCGTGGACGCCGACGCGTCGCTCGACCAGGTCTACGAGGGTCTCTCGGGCCCGAGCGCGGCCGTCGTTGTCGCCACCGGAGGACGGCCGACGGCGATCCTCACACGGTCTGATCTGCTGGAGTTCCTCGCGGCTCAGCGTTCGCAGGTCGGGTCGTAGGGGTCAGACCTGACCCCTTCTCCGCGCGCACCGCCACGTAGACCGCCGCGACGACGAGCAGCGCCCCGGCCAGCGTCGCCGGGCTCGGACGCTCGCCGAGGACGAGCATGCCGAGCGCGATCGCGACGAGCGGGTTCACGTACTGGTGCGTGACGACGAGCGAGATCGGGGCGACCCGAAGCAGCCACGCATAGGCGGTGAAGCCTACGAGCGAGCCGACGACGACCAGGTAGAGCCAGGCGGCGACGGAGTCGGCCGCGAAGGCTGCCGCGTCGATCTCGCCCCACTCGCCGAACGCGGTGGCGCCCAGCATGAGGAGCATGCCGCCCGCGGTCATCTCGTAGGCAGTCGCGACGAACGGGTCGCGCGGAAGACCGAGGCGCCTGGAGAAGAACGACCCCGTCGACCACGAGATCGAGGCGGCGACCATCACCGCCAGCCCGAGTGCGGTCGAGCCGGCCCCGAGGCCGGGCGCGACGACGAGCCCCAGCCCGACGAGCCCCGCGAGCGTGCTGAGCCGGGTGGCGCGCGCGACGCTCTCCCGAGACGCGAGCCGCATCACGATCACCTGCAACGGCACGGTTCCCGCGATCATCGCCGCGACGCTCGAGTCGATCCGCGTCTCGGCGACGTGGACGACGCCGACTCCGAGCGTCAGCAGCAGGAGGCCTGCGACCGCGCTCCCGAGTAGCTCGCGCGCTGAGATCCGGAGGCTCGTCCCGCGCACGGTCAGGATCGCCGCGAGCAGCGCGCCGGCGACGAGGAAACGGCTGCCGGCAGAGAACAGCGGCGGCAGGGTCTCGACGACGATCTTGATCCCGAGGTACGTCGAGCCCCAGACGACGTAGACGACGAGAAGGGCGGCCCACACGTGTCTGACGGGAGCGGTCATGGAGTGGAGAACGCGCGAAGGCATCCTCCGTGAGAACGAGCCGCCCGTGCTCGCTACTCCCCGCCGGCGATCGCAATCGCTGCTCGAATCGAACGCCGGCGCTAATCGTTCTGGCAGGCTGACCCCGTGATCCTCCGGGACCCCGCGCTGCAGCTCGACCCGCGCGTGCAGCGTCTCTGGGCGACCGAGTGGGCCCTCGCGGCTCTCGCCTGCGGAACCGCGATCGCCGTGACCGCGGCGATGCTCGCCGTCGCCGACAACGATCGCGCTGCGATCGTCGTCGCGGCGATCGGCGCGGGGGTGACGCTCGTCCTCGTGGGCGTCGCGGTACTCCAGCCGCCGCTCGAGTACCGGCGCTTCCGCTACGAGATCACCGACCTCGGACTCTTCGTCGCCCGTGGGCGGCTCTGGCGGAAGTGGCAGGCGGTCCCCCATGCGCGCGTGCAGACCGTCGACACGAAGCGCGGGCCGCTCGAGCGGGCCTTCGGGCTCGTCTCCGTCGAGGTGTCGACGGCGTCGGCGAAGGGCGGGACCGACGTGCCCGGCCTCGACCCACGTGTGGCCGACACGCTCGTGGAAGAGCTCTCTCGGCGCGCGGGGATCGAGGAGGGAACCTGAGCGAGGCCTCGGTCCCGACGCCGTCACGGGGGCGGCTGCATCCGCTGGCGATTGTCGTCTTCGCGCGCCGGAGGATCGGCGCGAGCATCCTGCCGCTCCTCATCGTGGCCTTCACGTGGCGCGGCGGGCTCGCGCTCCCCGCGCTGCTGGGCTTCGCCGCCGTCGGTGTCGTCCTGCTCGTCGCCGAGTGGCGTCGGTTCACCTATCGCCTCGACGCGGGCCGGCTCGTGATCGAGCGCGGGGTCCTCCGCCACACGACCCGGGTCATCCCGCTCGATCGAATCCGCGGCGTCGAGCTCCAGGCGCCCTGGCTCCACCGGGTCCTCGGCCTCGTTCGCGTCGACGTCGAAGCGGCGGCCGGAGGCACGTCCGCGGCCGAGCTCTCGCTGGCTGCGGTCTCCGTGCCGGAAGGCGAGCGGCTCCGCA
Organism: Gaiellaceae bacterium; assembly: GCA_050698195.1. GTDB lineage: Bacteria > Actinomycetota > Thermoleophilia > Gaiellales > Gaiellaceae > GMQP-bins7. Next base: position 7,825 of record JBOHBD010000365.1, on the reverse strand, counting down.
GGATCCTGCTCTCGGCGACTCGGGTGGAGGAGCGGGCCGAGGACGCGGCCTGGACGCGCATCCTCTATCGCGCGACGCCGCGATCGCTCGTCGCGGGCGGATTGACGAGCTGGCGCCACATCCTCGCGCCGCTCGCGGTCATCGGCGTCGTCGTGAACTTCGCCGACGACTTGCCCGGAGAGATCGGGGAGCGGCTCCTCGGCTCGGCTGCCGACCAGCTCCCGAGCGACGTGCTCGGAGTGTCCGCGCTCGTCGTCGCGGTGCTCGTGCTGACGCTCGCGTTCGCGGCGGCGGGCTCGCTCCTCACCGACTGGGACTTCGAGCTCTCGGACGACGGCGACCGCCTCGTCGCGCGGCGGGGACTGCTGACGCGACGCACCGTCGCGATCGACAAGACGCGCGTTCGCGGGCTCGATCTGCGCGACTCGCCGCTCCGCCGCGCGTTCGGACTGGTCGGCGTGCGCGTCGTCGCCGGCGGTATCCGAGGTGGTCAGTCGGGGCGGACGGTGGTGGCACCCGTGCTCGCGCACGAGCCTGCGCGGGACCTCGTGCGCACCCTCGATCCGCTCGCGCGGCCCGGCGCCGCCCTCGAGAGCCACCCGCGCGGCGCACGCACGAGGCGGCTCGTCCGTGCTGCCGCGGCGCCGCTGGCACTTGGCACCGTGGCGCTCGCTCTCAGGTGGTGGTGGCCGGCCGCGTTGCTCCTCGTGCTCGCCGCAGCGGGCGTGCCGCTCGCCCTCGACCGCTATCGCCAGCTCGGACACCGCCTCGCCGGGCAGCGGCTCGCCGTCCGCGAGGGGTCGCTCTCGCGGCGCTGGACCTCCCTCGATCCGCATGCCGTCGTCTCCTACGCCGTCGAGCGCTCGCCCGGTCAGGCGCGAGCGGGACTGTGCACGGTCGTGCTGCACCTCGGGCAGGGCGTGGGCTCGCGCCGGGTGCTCGACTGCTCGGACGAGCAGGCCGCGACTCTGCTCGCCGCGCTCGACGCGCCGCTCTTCGGGCCCTTCGTCCCGTCCCGCGCTGTCAGTCCCAGCGCCGCGAGAGCCTGAACGCCGCGTTGATCAGCCCGACGTGGCTGTACGTCTGCGGGAAGTTGCCGGTCTGCTCGAGGGTGTCCGGGAGGATGTCCTCGGAGTAGAGCCCGAGCCCGTTGTGGAGCGAGAGCAGCCGCTCGAAGAGCTCGCGCGCCTCCTCGGTGCGGTCGAGGATGGCGAGCGCCTCGACGAGCCAGAAGGAGCAGACCGTGAATGCTGCCCTCGGGAGGCCGAAGTCGTCGGGGGCGCTGTAGCGTCGCAGGAGGCCGTCGTCGACGGACAACGCGGACCGGATCGCGTCGACGTGAGACAGCGCGCGCGGGTCGTCCGGGGCGAAGAAGCCGAGGTGGACTGCGAGCAGGTTCGCGGCGTCGAGCTGCGGCTCTCCGGCGACCTGCGTGAGCACTCCGGCCTCCTTGTTCCAGCAGCGGGTCTCGAGTACCTCCGCGGCGCGGCGCTCGACCTCGCGCGCGTGTGCGGCGAGCTCCTCCGCGCCGAGAGCCTCGGCCACCTCGACGGCTCTCCGCGACCCCGCCCAGTGCATGAGCACCGTGAAGCTGTGCAGGCGCGTGCGCTCGCGGAACTCCCAGGGGCCGGCGTCCGGCTCGTCGAGCCGACGCTCGATCTGCGAGACGAGCCCCGCCACGGTGTCGAGCGCCGTCCGCGGCGGAACCGAGCCGACGAACCGCATGTCGAGGAAGAGGCGGCTGATGGCCAGCACCATCTCGCCGTAGATGTCGTTCTGCACGTGCTCGAACGCCTGGTTCCCGACGCGGACCGGCTTCCCGCCGTTGTAGCCCGCGAGGTGGTCGAGCTCGCGCTCCGGTGCATCCGTGCCGCCGTTGATCCGGTAGACCGGGCCGAGCACGCCCTCCTGCTCCTCGGCGAGGTTGCGCAGGTACTCGAGGAAGAGCTCCATCTCCTCGGAGTGCCCGAGCCGCTCGAACGCGTTCAACGTGAAGTACGCGTCGCGGAGCCAGCAGTAGCGGTAGTCCCACGTGCGCTCGGAGCCCGGGTGCTCCGGCAGGCTCGTCGTCGTCGCGGCGAGCAGGGCCCCCGTGTCCTCGTACTGATGCAGCTTGAGGACGAGCGCCGAGCGGATGACCTCCCCCTGGTAGTCACGCGGAACGCGCGTGCCCTTCACCCAGCGCTGCCAGTAGTCGAGCGTGCGCTCGAGGAAGCGCTCGGCCGTGTCTTCCAGACCCGCCTCGAGCGGCTGCCCCCACGTCAAGACGAGGTGCCGGTCGCGCTCGAGCAGGAAGGGCCGCTCGTCCTCGATGTACGCGAGCGGGACGTTCGTCGTCAGCCGGACAGGGGTGGGGAAACCGCGGTACTCCACGTGGTTCGACGCCGCCCACGAGGTCGGCTCGAGGAGGCCGTAGTCGTAGACGGGGCGGCAACGAACGACCGCACGGGGCTCCCCCGAGATCGGCCTGAGGATCCGCACGAGCATCGGCGGCTTGAAGTAGCGGTCGTAGAGCATGAAGCGCGGGGCGAAGTCGAGCACCTCGAACTCCCCGGCGGGGCCCTGGAACACCGTGCGCAGGACGTTCGTGTTCTCGACATAGGCTTGCCGAACCGCGGTCGCGTCTACTCCCTCGATCGCGAACGCGCCCCCGCGCTCCCGGTCGAGCAGCGGCCCGAAGACGAAGCTCGAGTCGGGACGCGGCCAGCACAGCCACTCCACCGAGCCGTCCCGGAGGAGCGCGCTGAACGCGCAGTTGCCGATGATGCCTAAACCTTGCGCCATGAGGGAAGCTATTCGAGGACACGTAGGTTGTACCTACCTCTTCGCCCGCCACATCGGAGGGAGGCGCTCTGGCCCGTACCCCCGGACAGCACACGCTCGTCATCGCGAGCAACCGCCTGCCGGTTCGCTTCACGCTCGAGGACGACCGCTTCCGAGTGCAGCCGTCCGTCGGCGGGTTGGCGGCCGCGCTGCGCGCGGTTCGCGGCGACGCGGTGTGGATCGGCTGGCCGGGCACCGTCGTGCCCGAGCCGCTCCAGCAGCGGGCAACCGAGCAGCTCGCCGCAGACAACCTCGTCCCGATCTTCCTCTCCGCGGACGAGGAAGTGGACTTCTACGGCCGTGTCTGCAACGACACGCTCTGGCCGCTCCTCCACTACTTCGGCGACCGGCTGAGGCTGACGCCCGAGGCGTGGCAGCGGTACGTCCACGTCAACGAGCGGTTCGCGGACGCGATCCTCGAGCACTCGGCCCCCGACTCGCGCGTCTGGGTTCACGACTTCCACCTGATGCTCGTGCCCGCGATGCTCCGTCGCCGCGCTCCGGGGCTCTCGGTGGGCTTCTTCCTGCACACGCCGTTCCCGTCGTCCGAGGTCTACCGGCTCCTCCCGGCGCGGGAGGAGGTACTGCGCGGGCTGCTGGGCGCCGACTACGTGAGCTTCCAGGTCGGCGACTACGCACGCCACTTCCGTTCCTCGTGCCTGCGCATCCTCGGCGTCGACTCGGAACCCGACTCGATCGAGGTCGGCGGGCGGCGTATCGGGATCGGCGTCGACCCGATCGGGATCGACACGGCCGGCATTCGAGAGGTCCTGAGGGATCCGGAGACCGCGAGGCTCCTCGGCGAGCTCGAAGATCAGTACGCCGGCCGCAAGCTCGTGCTCGGGGTCGAGCGGCTCGACTACACGAAGGGGATCCCGCAGAAGCTGCTCGCGTTCGAGCGGTTGCTCGAGCAGGATCCGGCGCGGGCGCGGACGACGACGCTGCTGCAGGTGCTCGTCCCCTCGCGGCTCGAGAGCCCCGAGTACCGCCAGCAGCGCGACGAGATCGAGCTCCTGATCGCCCGTATCAACGGCCGCTTCGGACAACCCGGGCTCACGCCCGTCGAGTACCTCCACCGCAACATCTCGAAGCCCGGCCTCGTCGCGCTCTATCGGCGGGCCGACGTGATGATGGTCACGCCGCTTCGCGACGGGATGAATCTCGTCGCCCACGAGTTCGTGCTCTGCCAGTCGGAGCCGGGGCTCCCCGGACGGTGGCGCGGCTCGCTGCTCCTATCCGAGATGGCCGGGTCGGCGCAGGTCCTCCCGGGGGCGATGCTGGTCAATCCCTGGAACGTCGACGGCGTCGTCGAGCGGCTCGGGACGGCGCTCGAGCTCGACCTTCGCGTCCGCCGGCGGAGGCTCGAGACGATGGCCAAGCGCGTGGAGGCGCTCGACTGCCGCAAGTGGGCCGACGGCTTCCTGACACGGCTCGGCAGGCGCTCGCGGCGCGACGGCCGGCGGAAGACGCCGCCGACCGTGGACGGCGAGGTGAGCGAGCGCCTCCGGAGACGGTTCGCCCGGGCGCGAGCCCGCACGATCATGCTCGACTACGACGGGACGCTGCGCGAGCTCGAGCCGCATCCCGATCTCGCGATCCCGACGCGCGAGATCAGAGCGCTGCTGCGAGAGCTCGCCGCGCTCCCCGCCACCGACGTCCACATCGTCAGCGGCCGACGCCGCAGGAACCTCGAGCAGTGGCTGGGGCAGCTCCCGATCCATCTCTGCGCCGAGCACGGCTACCTCGCGCGGGCGCCCGGCGGCGAGTGGCGCACGCTCATCGAGCTCGACCTGACCTGGATGCGTCCGATCGAGCGCCTCCTGCGCCGAGTCGCGGCCGATGTTCCCGGGGCGCACGTGGAGCGCAAGGGATGCAGCGTCACGTGGCACTACCGCGAGGCCGAGCCGGAGTACGGCTCCTGGCGCGCGCACGAGCTCTTGAACGACCTGGGTCAACACCTCGCGAGCGCGCCGGCGGAGGTGCTCCAGGGCAATCGCGTGATCGAGGTGCGGGCTCGGGGCGTGGACAAGGGCCTGTATGTCCGGAGCGTGTTCCCGAATGGCAAGGAGCCGACGAGATTCGTCCTCGGGCTCGGCGACGACCGGACCGATCACGACCTCCTCGACGCGCTGCCGTCCGGCTCCATCGCCGGCCACGTCGGTGGGCTTCTCCCGAGCACGCGATCGGACGGCGGGCCCCGCGACCACATCCACATCGTCGGGCCGGGGGAGGTGCGGGCGCTTCTCCGCGAGCTCGCCTCGGCGGTGACGGAAGCTCCGCAGCAACGGCCGCGGCAGCCGCGGCAGCAGGAGCCGCAACCGCAGCGGACGCAGCCGCCGCAGCGGCCGCACGAGCAACGGCCGTAGCGGCAGCAATCGCAGTCCCAGCAGCCGACGCAGTCGCAGCAGCCGCAAGAGCAACTGCCGTAGCGGCAGTCACAGAAGACGCCAAGTTACAAGTTGTCACTTGCCGATCTCGGCGCCTCGACCCTCTGGCTGCGCCGAGTTACGAACCCGCTTGTGACAACTTGTAACTTGGCTAGACGGCCACGGCCGTGCGGCGCTGGAACGCGGCCGCGTGCCCGCGGGCGTTCGCCTCGCGCAGCTCGTCGTCGTCGAGCGCGCCGATGCGACGCAGCAGCTCGAACTCGTCGCGCAGGTGCGTGCGCATCATCTCGGGACCGTCCGTGGCGATCGTGAAGGCCACCCCGTGCTCGACGAACCTGCGGACCGTCTCGCGCACCGCCTCCTCGCTCTCGAGCGCCTTCGTCAGGAGATTGGAGGTCGGGCAGATCTCGAGCACGGTTCCGAGGTCGCGGAGCGTGCGCATGAGCTCGGGATCGCCGGCGGCGAGGATGCCGTGCCCGATCCGGTCCGGGCGCAACCGCTCGGCCACCTCCGCGGTCTCCTCGCGGCCCATCTCGCCGCCCTCCTCGCCGACGTGGATCGTCACGCCGAGCCCTGCCTCGCGCGCTGCCTCGACCATCGGCCCGACCTGCGTGTAGTCGTAGCGGCCGGCGCCGGGACGCGGCCCGGCGATGTCGACGCCGACGATGCCCCTGCCGGACCAGCGAATCGCCTTCTCGACGATGATCTCGTTGAGCCGCCGGTCGAAGGTGCGATCCATCATCAGGATCAGCCCTGCTCGTACCTGCGGGTACTCGAGGCTGGCGAGATCGAGGCCGCGAACCGCGGCCAGGATGATGTGGTCGAGGTCGCGCTCGCCGCCGCGGTTCCGCTTCATCGGGTTGAAGCGGAGCTCGAGCGTCGTGATCCCCTGGGAGCGATAGGCCCCGCCGATCGCCCCGTGCACCGAGCGCTCGACGGCGAGCGGGGAGGACTGGATCAGCTCGGTCCAGTGGTAGATCTGGTCGAGCTCGTCGAGGCCCTTGACGCCGCGCGGATCCGAGACGGTGACGAGCGCGTCGAACTCCCAGTAGTCCTTGACGGGGAGGGCGATCCCCTGCTCGTGCGCGAGGCTCCAGAGAATGTCGGATGCCACCGAGCCCCCGAGGTGGGTGTGGAGCTCCGCGAGGCCCTCGTCGACCATCGTGAGGGCGGAGTCTCTACGCTGCCTCGGTGAGCGTCAACCAGCTCGCTTTTCGCGCGACGAACCACTGTCTCACGGGCTGCGGAATCGGCGAGGTGCTCGGAATGGTGCTTGCGACCTGGTGGGGCTGGGGCGATGCGACCTCGATCGCCCTCGCCGTCGTCCTGGCGTTCTTCTTCGGCTACCTGCTGACGCTCGTACCGCTGCTTCGCTCGGGGCTCGCGATCGCCGGCGCGGTCGGGATCGCGCTCGTCGCGGACACGCTCTCGATCACCACCATGGAGATCGTCGACAACGCCGTCCTGCTGCTCTGGCCCGGCGTGATGGACGCAGGCCTCGGCGACGTGCTCTTCTGGGGCTCGCTCGCGATCGCGCTCGCGGTCGCCTGGGGGCCGACGTTCCTCGTCAACCGCGCGTTGATCGGGCGGGGGAAGGGGCACGCCCACGCCCACGGCGCGCACGGGCACGCCTCGTAGGGCGAGATATATCTCGCCGCTGCGACGAGCATGTGTGGTCGCCGCAGGGCGTTGCTACAGCTGCGTCGGAACCCCGTGGCGGGTGAGAATCCTGAGCGCCCGGCGGGGAGCGATTCGCGGGACCATCTGGCCGTCGACCGTAAGGTCGATGACCGGCGGCTGCCCGCAGTGGGCGGGGTAGAACCAGCCGTGCTGGTTGGCCTGGCGCGGTTGGGTCGGCCGGGGTCGGTCGCGCCAGCCCCAGAACTCGGCGAGATGGAACCGCGGCCTTCGAGAAAGACTCCGCACGGTGCGGTGCTTCGCCCTGGGCGCGCTGACGACGGCGGAGAGCAGAGCGCCGTTCTCGCTCCAGTTCGACAGCAGCACCGGTCCGGCGAGTCCGGGCCCGCTGACGAGGATGTAGTTGGGGGCCGCTGCCGTCGCGGACCGAGCCAGAGCCACTGCGACGGCGATCGAGATCAGCAGACTGAACCGTTCCACCATCTCCAGTACACCTCCGAAATGGCAGTGGTGCCGAGACGGCGGGTTGCCGCGGGATTTTCGTCTAGCGTCGCGCAGCCGCGCGAGGAGCCGGGAGCGGCGTCAGGATCGGCTCGATCCGCGCGCGCAGGTGCTCGAAGGCGGGCGGGAGGACGAGGCTCTCGCCGAGGTGCTCCGGGTCCTCGTCCACGGCGAATCCGGGACCGAGCGTGGCCAGCTCGAAGAGGACGCCGCTCGGCTCGCGGAAGTAGATCGACCGGAACCAGAAGCGATCGATGATCGGGCTCGGGCGGAGCCCGGCCTCGCTCACGCGCTCGTGCCATGCCCCGTGCTCCTCGAGCGACGAGGCCCAGGCGACGTGGTGCACGGTTCCGGCGCCAGGCACGCTCGGACCGGACGCGGGGGGCGCGTCGTATGCGTAGAGCCCGCCACGCTCGGCTCCGCGAACCTCCCACGCGGTCTCGCCCGTCGGCTCGAATCCGAGCACGTCCTCGAGC
>JBOHBD010000364.1:0-6252 GCA_050698195.1 Gaiellaceae bacterium | reverse complement strand
GGCTCGTGCACGAGGTCGCCGACGACACGGGCGAGGCGGCCACGGCAATCGTCGCCGCGCTGCTCGAGGGAGGCCCGGAGGCCGTGCGGGAGGCGAAGCGGCTCGTCCGGGGGAGACCGGACGGGATCGAGACCGCGAAGATCGCCGCGACGCGCCGGACGAGCGCGGAGGGCCAGGACGGCCTTCGCGCGTTCCTCGAGCGGCGACCGCCCGGCTGGGCCGGATAGCCCTCGGCGTGCCGATCGAGAAGCTGCTCGTCGCGAACCGAGGCGAGATCGCCGTCCGAGTCTTTCGCACGTGCCGGGAGCGCGGCATCCGTAGCGTCGCGGTCGTCGCCCCCGACGACACGGGGTCACTGCACGCGCGCGCCGCGGACGAGCGCGTCGAGATCGCCGGGTACCTCCACTCCGAGGAGCACATCCGGGCGGCGAGGGCGGCAGGGGCGGATGCGATCCACCCCGGGTACGGGTTCCTCGCGGAGCGCGCGGACTTCGCCGAGGCGATCGAGGCCGCCGGGCTGACCTGGATCGGGCCGCCGCCCGAGGCGCTCCGTCTCGGCGGCGACAAGCTCGCCGCGAAGCGGATCGCGCGCGAGTCCGGCATCCCGACGCTTCCGGAGGGCGCTGCCGCGGAGATCGGGTTCCCGCTCGTCGTCAAGGCGGCCGCGGGTGGAGGCGGTCGTGGGATGCGGATCGTCCGCGACCCGACCGAGCTCGACGACGCCGTCGCCGCCGCCGAGCGAGAAGCGGTGGGAGCCTTCGGCGACGGCGCGCTCTACCGCGAGCGCTACCTCGAGCGGCCACGCCATGTCGAGGTCCAGCTCTTGGCCGACGCACACGGGAAGGTCGTTGCGCTCGGCGAGCGCGACTGCTCGGTGCAACGGCGCCACCAGAAGGTGCTCGAGGAGGCTCCTGCGCCGGGGCTCGACGGAGACCTGCGAGACGCGCTGCTCGACGCCGCCGTCGGCTTCGGTCGCGCGATCGGCTACCGGAGCGCGGGGACGGTCGAGTTCGTCGTCGACGGCGACGAGTTCTTCTTCCTCGAGCTCAACGGGCGGATCCAGGTGGAGCACCCGGTGACGGAGATGGTGACCGGGCTCGACCTCGTCGGCGAGCAGCTCCGCATCGCCGAAGGAGAAGCGCTGGCCGGAGACCGGTACGAGGTCGAAGGGCACGCACTCGAGGTGCGCCTCTATGCCGAGGATCCGCGCACCTTCCTCCCGCAGACCGGCCGGATCGAGCGGCTCGGGCTGCCGAGCAGCAGCCTGTCACGTGTCGGTCTCGGCGGGGTTCGGGTGGACGCCGGGGTCGACGAGGGCGACGAGATCGGGCTTGCGTACGACCCGATGATCGCCAAGCTCATCGCCTACGGACGCGACCGCACCGAGGCGCTCGACCTCCTGAGTACCGCGCTCGCAGAGACCGAGATCGAGGGCGTCACGACGAACCTGCCTTTCCTCCGCTGGCTCGTCGCCCACCCGGTTCTTCGAGCGGGCGAGGCGACGACGGCGTTCCTGACCGAGCACCCGCCGCTCTCGCCCCACCCGCTCCGGGTCCCGCCGGCCCCCTGGCGCATCCCATGGCGGCTAAACCTCACCGTGCCGCCGCCCGCTCCACCGCCCGACGCCGACGCCGGATCGGGCGGGCGCGCGCAGGTGCACGGCGAGAGCGTCGTGACCGCGCCGATGCCCGGCACGGTCATCCGGGTCGAGGTCGAGCCGGGGGACGAGGTTCAGGCCCGGCGTCCCCTCGTCGTCCTCGAGGCGATGAAGATGGCGATCCCGATCCATTCCCCCTTCGACGGGAGGGTGACCGCAGTCCACGTCGCGGCGGGCGACCGCATCGCCGGCGGTGCGCTCCTCGTCGAGCTCGAAAGCTAGGTTCCGGGTTTGACGGACATCACGTAGACGATCACCGCGAGCGCGACGAGCAGCACGCGCGAGATCCAGACGAGGTTCCTCAGACGGAGCGCGAGAGCGGGGCTCGGCCCCTGGGCAGCCAGGTCGGAGCCCGCACGCGCGAGCGCACCGGCGAGGAAGCCGAAGGCGACGAGCGAGACGAGCGCCCAGAGTAGGAGGCCGACGACGATGAACGGCTCACCCCATTCCCAGCCGCCCTCCTCGGTCAGACCGACCCCGGAGAGGAAGATGACGACCGCGGACGGGAGGAACACGCGCATCACCGTCCAGGAGACGCTCTGCGCGAAGAAGGCCGTCTTCGCGGGGTCAGCGGCCCGCTTCGTGAGGATTCCGAACACCTGGATCGTGGCCGCACCGCCGATCCAGACGATGGCGGCTGAGATGTGGAGGAAGAGCCACAGCTCGTACCAGGACATGGAGCGCTACGAGATCCCTCGCACCCGGTCGAGCAGCCAGCCGACGACGAGGTTCACGATCCAGACGACGATGGTCGCACCGATGTAGGTCCAGAAGCCGTCGATCGAGAACCGCGTCGCGATCCACTCCGCGAGGGCGAGCATCGCCACGTTGATCGCGAAGTACGAGAGCCCGAACGTGATGATGACGAGCGGGAGCGTGAGGATCGCGAGGATCGGCTTCAAGATCGCGTTCCCGATCATCAGCACGAGCGCGCCCACGACCAGCGACCCCCAGCGCCCGATCGTGACGCTGTCGAACATCCAGTCGACGACGATCAAGGCGAGGACGTTGATGCCCCAGAGGACGAGCAGGCGGACGAGCCAGATCACGGGTGCGAGCCTAACGTGCGCGGCGGCCTGCTGTCGCGTCGAGCGTCAGAAGAGCTTCTGGAGCTTCATCGCCGCGCCCATGTCGCCCTTGATCTTGAGCTTCCCCGTCATGTACGCGGTCGTCGGGTTCTGCTCCCCGGAGACGATCTTCTCGAAGTTCTCGGCGCTGGCAGTGAACGTGCAGTCCGCGTCGCCGTCCCCTTCGCTGACGGCGATGGCGCCGTCCTCGATCGCCACCTTCCACGTCCCGGCGCCCTCGATGTCGAAGAGGTACGTGTTGTTCATGCCGGCGATCCGATCCGCGGGCACGCGGCTCGGCAGCCCTTCGAAGAACTCCTGCACGCTGCCCATCGTCTCGAGATCCTCCTCTCCCACGTGAACTGCCTGAGCCTACCGCGCGGATACGATCGGCGCGCCGTGGACTTCGACCTCACGCCCGAGCAGGAGCTGATCCGCGACACCGTGCGCACGTTCGCGCGGGAGCGCGTTCAACCCGTCGCCGCAGAGCTAGACCTCGAGGGCCGTTTCCCCTACGAGCTCGTCGCCGAGCTGGCCGAGCTCGGGCTGATGGGCCTCCCCATCCCGGAGGAGTACGGGGGTGCCGGCGGGGACACGGTCTCGTATGCGATCGCGATCGAGGAGCTGACGCGAATCGATTCGTCCGTCGCGATCACCGTCGCCGCGCACACGTCGCTCGGGACGATGCCGATCCTCCAGTACGGAAGTGACGACCAGAAGGAGCGCTGGCTCCCCGATCTCGCGTCCGGCCGGAAGCTCGCCGCCTTCGGGCTCACCGAGCCGGGAGCGGGATCCGACGCGGGCGCGACGCGAACGACGGCCGAGCTCCGCGACGGCTCGTGGGTGATCTCGGGGTCGAAGCTCTTCATCACGAACGCCGGCACGGACATCACCTGGGGCGTCACGATCACCGCGCGGACCGGCGAGGACGAGATCTCCAACATCGTCGTCGAGAACGGAACGCCCGGATACACGATCTCGGCCCCGATGAAGAAGCTCGGCTGGCGCGCCTCGGACACACGGGAGCTCTCGTTCGAGGAGTGCGCGGTTCCGGAGGAGAACCTCGTCGGGGAGCGCGGCGCGGGCTTCAGGCAGTTCCTGGAGATCCTGGACGGGGGCCGGATCTCCGTCGCGGCCATGGGCGTCGGTCTCGCCCAGGGCGCGTACGACCTCGCCTACGCGTACGCGCAGGAGCGGGAGCAGTTCGGCAAGCCGATCGCGAGGTTCCAGGCGGTCCAGTTCAAGCTCGCCGACATGGCGACCGAGATCGAGGCCGGCCGCGCGCTCGTCTACAAGGCGGCGTGGCTCAAGGACCAGGGCCGGGAGTTCGCGCGCGAGGCGGCGATGGCGAAGCTCTTCACCGGCGAGCTCTCGAGTCGCGTCGCCGGCGCAGCGCTTCAGCTGCACGGCGGGTTCGGCTACATGGAGGAGTCCGCGATCTCGCGTCTCTACCGCGACCAGAAGATCCTCGAGATCGGCGAGGGCACGAACGAGGTACAGCGCATGGTCATCGCGCGGCTGCTCGGGCTCTAGCCGATCTTCAGGCGCTCGAGGGGCGGGCTGTCCCGGAGGGGATGACGCTTGATCGGCTGCGGGCATGATTGGAGCGTGCGTCTCGCGGTCTCAGCCCTCGTCGCAAGCGCTCTTCTGATGCCGGTCTCCGCCGCGGCCCACCTGAGCGCGACGCCGTCGTTCCTTCCCGCCGGCGGGACGGAGACGCTGCGCCTCACGGTGCACAACGACCGAGCGGTGGCGATGACCGGCTTCGCCCTCAGGGTGCCCGACGGCTTCCGGATCCTCGGTGTGGGCGGCGACGAAGGCTGGGAGGGAGTCATCGAGGGCGCGACCGCGACGTGGGCCGGCGGCCGCCTACCTCCATTGAGCCCCGCGACGTTCGAGGTCGAGCTCGAGGCGCCGGGCACACCGGGAGCGGTCGAGCTCCGGGCGGACCAGCTGTACCCGGACGACGAGTCCGTCCGCTGGCCCGTCGCGTTGACCGTGGTTCCCGGTGGCGTGGCCGCCGCGGAAAGCGCCTCGCTCGAGAGAGCGGACCTCGTCGTCCTGGGGCTGATCGGGCTCCTCGTCGTCGGGACCGTCGCCTTCGGCCTCCGGCGGAGCCGGCGCAGCTCACTTCAAGAGAGATAGCGGAATCCGCTGCTACCGTCGCGCGTCGTGATCTTCACGCAGCTCGTCGACGACGCCCTCGGGTGCGCCTCGTACCTCGTCGGCGACGAGAGCACGGGTCGGGCGGTCGTCGTCGATCCGGCCTTCGCGATCGAGCAGTACCTCGAGGAGGCCGATCGCCGCGGGGTTCGGCTCGTCCGCGTGGTGGAGACGCACACGCACGCCGACCACGTCTCCGGCCACGGGCGGCTGGCGCTCGAGCACGGGCTGCCGATCAGCATCCATCCCGCCGCGGGAGCCGAGTTCGCGCACGATGCGCTCGAGGATGGCGACGAGATCTCGCTGGGCGAAGTGGTCCTGCGCTGCATCCACACCCCAGGTCATCGTCCCGAGCACTGCTGCCTCGCGGTCGTGGACGGCTCACGCGCGCCGGAACCCTGGCTCGTCCTCACGGGGGACTCGCTGTTCGTCGGCGACGCGGCCAGGCCGGACCTCGCGGTGGATGCGCGAGAGGGTGCGGAGGGCCTGTTCCACTCGCTCCGGCGGCTCGTCGAGCTGGGCGACGGCGTCGAGGTGTACCCGGGGCACGTCGCCGGCTCGCTCTGCGGGAAGGCGATGAGCTCGAAGGCCTCGACGACGATCGGCTTCGAGCGGCGCTTCAACCCCGCTCTCGCCTTCTCCGACGTCGCCTTGTTCGTCGCGGAGACGGCCGCGGTCGCGACGCCGAGGCCGGCGAACATGGAGCGCATCGTCGTCCTCAACCGCGGACCGTTCGTCGGTGCCCAACCGCGTCCGGTCGAGCTGCCGATGCCGCCCGACGGAGTCCAGATCTTGGACGTGCGGCCGCTCCAGGCCTTCGCCGCGGGGCATCTCGCGCGTGCCGTCAGCGTCCCCGTCTCCGGGTCGCGGTTCTCGACCAAGGCGGCGTTCGTGCTCGATGCGGACGCCCCGGTGGTCGTCGCCGCCGCGGACGAGACGGAGGCCATACACGCGATCCGGGGCCTCCACTCCGTCGGGATGCTGGACGTCTCCGGGTATGTCCTCGGAGGCGGTCCGGAGACGCTCGAGCTCGTGGAAGTCGACCAGCTGGACGAGCTCCTGGGCCAGGGTGCCGCGCTGATCGACGTTCGCGAGAAGGAGGAGCGCGACACTGGCTACATCGCCGGGAGCCGTAACATCCCCTACCGCCTCCTCGCCCTGGGCGAGGCCGATCTCCCGGACGACAGGCCGCTCGTGACGATCTGCGAGTCTGGCCCGCGCGCCGCGATCGCGGCGAGCATCCTCGCCGCGCGAGGCTACGACGCACGGGCTGTCGGCGACGGCGGCGTCGACGACTGGGCCGCTTCCGGGAGGCCCACCGTCGAGTTCCGCCGCTGCGGTGCCTGACGCCGATAGCCTCTAGCT
>JBOHBD010000363.1:0-6524 GCA_050698195.1 Gaiellaceae bacterium | reverse complement strand
GGCTTCGACCGTCTCGAGCACCCTGCTGCCGGGCCGGCCTGGCTCACGCGCATCCTCGTCAACGTCTGCCGTGATCGCGGCCGCGCCAAGGCACGCGCCCCGGAAGAGGTCAGCTTCGACACGGTCGACGAGTTCTCGCTCTTCCGGAGGATCGCGGACGACGACCCGTTTCCGTACTCCGACTCGCTCCACCTCGACTTCCTCGAGCAGTTCGGCTCCGAGGACGTGAGAGCCGTGCTCGCGCGCCTGCCCGACCACTACCGCGTCCCGCTCGTGCTGGTCTACGTCGACGGGTTCGCGACGAAGGAGGTCGCGCACATGTTCGATGCGCCGCTCGGAACGGTGCTCGCGAGGCTCCACCGCGGCCGGAAGCTCTTCGAGAGGCTGCTCTGGGAGTACGCCGAGCAGATGGGCCTGCTCGTGGAGAGGGTTCGATGATCACCTGCGCCGAGGCGGTCAGTCAGCTCTGGGAGTATCTCGACGGCTCGGTCGCCGAGGAAGACCGAGCTGCGATCGAGGAACACCTGAGCTTCTGCCGGCGTTGCTGCGGCGAGGTCGAGTTCGCGGACGAGCTGCGCGGATTTCTCGCGCGCGAGGCCGCCGAGGAGATCCCCCCCGAGGTTCGGACGCGCCTGATCGCGACGCTCGACGAGCTGGAGGGCGAGTGAGCCGCGACCTGATGCGCTCGGACGACGTCAAGGCGATCGTCCGGACGGCGTACGGCCAGATCGAGTCCTCGACCGAGGCCGTTGCCCACAAGCTCTACTCGCCCGAGGAGCTCGCGCTCGTGCCGCGCTCCGCTATCGAGGGAGCGCTCGGGGTCGCAAACCATCTCCGCGTCGCCGAGATCGAGCCCGGTGAGACGATCCTCGACCTCGGTTGCGGGGCGGGCATCGACTCGATCCTCGCCGCACATCGCACGGGTCCGTCGGGACGCGTCCTCGCGCTCGACTTCTTGCCCGCCATGCTCGAGCGGACGGCGGCCGCCGCGCGTGAGGCGTCCTTGGAGAACGTCGAGACGCTCGAGGGCGAGATGGAGTCGATTCCCCTCGCGGAAGCGAGCGTCGACCACGTCATCTCGAACGGCGTCCTCAACCTCGCGCCGCGGAAGCGACGAGTGCTGGCGGAGTGCGCACGCGTCCTTCGTCCTGGAGGAAAGCTCTCGCTCGCCGATCTGACCGTCGGCGACGAGGAGCTCCCGCCCGAGATCCTCACGCACCCCGCGACCTGGGCCGGGTGAGTCGCCGGCGCCCTGACGGAGCGTGACTTCGTCGAGAAGCTCGAGAAGGCCGGATTCGCCGAGATCGAGGTCCACAGCCGCGAGCCGGTGTCGGTGGACGATCTCGCGCTCTACCCGCTCTTCACAGACGAGATCATCGGGCTGATGCGGACGCTTCTTCCGGACGACCGCCGAAGCTCGGTGGCGACGGCCCTGGTCGTAACGGCGAAGCTGCCTGAAAGGCCCTCCGTGTCGTGATTCTGCGTCCCTTCCTCTACGAGGGCACGTCCTGTGCCAGCTACCTGTTCGGCTGCACGTCGCGGCACAGGCTCGCAGTCGTCGACGCGCACGCCGAGCTCGTCGACCGCTATGTCGAGGCTGCAGCCGCGATCGGCTCGCCCATCGTCGCCGTGTTCGAGACGCACGTCCAGGCCGACCACGTCTCAGGGCTGCCCTCGCTCGTCGCGCGGACCGGAGCGACCGCGTACCTGCCCGAGGGCTCAGGGGTCACGTTCGAGCACGTCGCTCTCGCTGACGCCGACGTCGTCGAGCTCGGGAACACGCTCGTCCGCGCGATCGCAACGCCCGGCCATGCGCCGGCCCATGTCGCCTACGCGGTCGCCGACACCCGCCGCGGCACGACCGAGCCCTGGCTCGTCTTCACCGGCGACTCGCTGCTCGTCGGAGACGTCGGCCGACCCGACCTTCACGCCGACGGCGACGCGGACTCGCTCGCCAGGGAGCTACATGGCTCCCTGCAGAAGCTGCTCGAGCTCGAGGACCGGGTGGCGGTCTACCCGAGCCACTTCGGCGGCTCGGTGTGCGGGCGCGGCCTCTCAGGCAATCCGTTCTCGACGATCGGGTTCGAGCGCCTCCACAACCGGGCGCTCCAGCACGCCGACGTCGACGCGTTCGCCCAGGCGCTGCTGCTCGAGCTGCCGCCGGCGCCGGCGAACCAGGAAGCGATCGTCAGGGCGAACCTCGGCGGGCGAGCGGAACAGGCTGCGTGACAGACGTTCGGCTCGGGCTGCGCGCGAACGCCGGCCAGTTCGCGCTGCTGGTCGGGATCAACGCGTTCGTCGGCGCGATGGTCGGTCTCGAGCGAACCGTGCTGCCGTCGATCGGCGAGCAGGACTTCGACCTCGGCTCGAAGACCGCGATCCTCACGTTCGTCGTCGCCTTCGGTGCCTCGAAGGCGGTCACGAATCTCGGCGCGGGCACGCTCGCCGACCGGGCCGGACGCAAGCGACTGCTCGTGCTCGGCTGGCTCCTCGCCCTGCCGGTCCCGCTCCTGATCGGTCTCGCACCGAGCTGGGCATTCGTCGTCGTGGCGAAC
Source organism: Gaiellaceae bacterium (assembly GCA_050698195.1). Lineage (GTDB taxonomy): Bacteria > Actinomycetota > Thermoleophilia > Gaiellales > Gaiellaceae > GMQP-bins7. The sequence continues at coordinate 3,969 of JBOHBD010000363.1, read as the reverse complement.
CTCTTCCTCGGCGCCAGCCAGGGACTCGCGTGGTCGATGACGGTGGTGATGAAGGTCGACCTCGTCGGCCCGAGGAGGCGCGGTCTCGCGCTCGGCTTGAACGAGTCGGCCGGGTATCTGGGCGTGGCCGCGACCGCGGCTCTCACCGGCCTGCTGGCCGCCTCGGTCGCGCCGCGGACCCTCGTCTGGGTGGGCGGCGCGGTCATCGCGTGTGCAGGCCTCGTGGGGTCGCTGGTCTTCGTGCGGGATACGCACGCCCACGTCTCCGTCGAGCAGCGCGGTCACAGCGGCCGCGAGCACAAGGTCGGGCTACGACACGCGTTTCCCCTCGTTTCGTACCGTGACCCGATGCTCCGTGCCTGCACGCAGGCCGGCCTCGTCAACAACGCGAACGACGCTCTCGCCTGGGGCCTCGCGCCCCTGTATCTGGCGGCGAACGGGGCAAGCCCGTCGGAGATCGGCGCCGTCGCCGCCGTCTACCCGGCCGTATGGGGGCTCGGCCAGCTGGGCACCGGCTGGCTGTCCGACCATGTGGGCCGCAAGCCCTTGATCGCGCTCGGCATGGTCGTGCAAGGCGGGGCGCTGACGCTCCTGGTTGCCGGAGGCGGTGCGTTCGCGCCCGCCTTCGTCGCCGCGGTACTGCTGGGCGCAGGCACGGCGATGGTGTACCCGACGCTGATCGCCGCCGTATCGGATGGGGTGGAGCCGCGTGACCGTGCGCAGGCGGTGGGCATCTACCGCTTCTGGCGCGACGCCGGGTTCGTCGCCGGCGGGCTCGCCGCAGGCATCGTCGCCGACCTCGCGGGGGACGGCGGTGCGATCGCGCTCGTCGCGGCGCTGACTGCTGCGAGCGGCGTCCTCGTCGCCCGAGCGCCCTGGCGCGAGCGACCGGCTCCAGACCCGGTTCCGGCCTGACTTGCGTGGAGCGCGAGAGTGGTCTCGACGAAGTGGGCCGGGTTGGAATCGAACCAACGACCTTGGGATTAAAAGTCCCCTGCTCTGCCAACTGAGCTACCGGCCCGCGTCGAGTCAGTGTAGAAGGCCACGCCTCTACACTCCGGTGCGGGCCCCCATCGACTAGCGGCCCAGGTCACAGCCCTTTCAAGGCTGTAGCGCGGGTTCGAATCCCGCTGGGGGCATGACGGCCCGCATCACCGGGCCGATTTGGCTCAACCACGCTGGTCATTCGTGCCAGCAGTACCGCGAATGCGCGCCGCGTGCGTGCACCGGTGCGTGCACGCAGCGGTTGTCGCTTTTGACAGCTTCGATCGCTGACACTCGCGGACCGCACCTTCATTACGAGCGTTGATCAGGTGTCGTCGCCTGTCGCGCCGAAGCGCGCAAAGCCGCATGAATCCAAGGAATCCGCTCCGCCGCGATGGCGGCCGAAGACCCCAAGCGACAACCGCGTAGACCCGCGTAGACCCCGCCGCGATCAATGTCTTGGGTTAGCGCGCGGAGTTCACGGCATAGCCGCTCAATGTCGTCCGCTTGGGGGATGACAGGAGTCATCGGGTCTGCATCACTTTCGTTGCCGCTACTAGCTCCATATGACGGCCTGAGCCACTGACCTCAAGCAGGAGGGGGTTCCGATGACCCGGCTGCTCAGCGCCGCACTCATCCCGACGATCGCCGTCCTGCTGTTGGCCGGAAGCACGACGGCGGCCCCCGGCCAGCAACCGTCTCCGCTTCCGGGAAGCAGCGCCGACGCGAGCAAGCCTCCGCTGCAGGAGAACCAGGCCGAGGGCTCGGCCGGGATCGCCTCCCACGACACGGGGCCGACGACGCCGCCCCTCGACAGCTTCAACCGTGGAGACGGGAATCTCTGCAGCGACAGCGCCTGGTCCTGCTCCGATCCGCTCGGCGGCGGCTTCACGCTCAGCGTCCTCTCCATGCAGGCGGGGGCGGGGTTCTTCCAGAACCGCGTCTCCTGGCGGCACCAGACCTACTCCGGCGACGTCGAGATCTACGCGACGATTCCCGCGAAGCCACCCGACCAGGGCGCGGTCGGGCTCGTCTTCAACGCGCGCGAGCTCAACTGCTCCTGCTGGGATGCCTACTGGCTGACCTGGGACGTGCTCGCCGGCACCGACATCCTCCGCATCGAGAAGATCGAGAACAACGGCGCCGCGGGGAACATCGTCTCGACCCAGCTCGAGATGGCCGCCGGCGACCGCTTCATGGCACGCCGCGTCGGGAACCTGCTCCAGGGTTGGGTGAACCAGGGCGCCGGCTGGCAGAAGGTGCTCGAGGGCAGCGACCCGACGCCGACGCCGCTGCCGGCCGGAGGACGCTTCGGCCTCTTCGCGCGCAGCGTCGAGGGCCGAATGGACGACCTCGGCGGCGGCGTCTTCGTGCCCGAGCCGCCGCCGCTCGAGCAGTCGACGGGTACGTGCGGTATGGGCGTCCACGCCTACAGCCGTAGCGCCTGCCGCGAGGGCGTGAACACGCTGACCGGCGCGTACACGACCCACGTCGCCGATCTCGAGCTCGCCGGCATCGGCGTCCCGTTCGCGTGGACGCGCAGCTACACGTCATCCGACTCGCTCCTCGGGGCGCTCGGCTGCGGATGGACGCATGGCTATGCAGCGCGGCTCGTCGACGTCGCTCCGCCGCCGGTCCGCACGGGCTCAGCGAGCCTGACGGCGCTCGGAAGCGGCGACCTCCTCCTCCGCGGTGACGACGGGCAGCAGATCCTCTATGAGCGGCAGGGCGACGGGTCCTACGTCGGTGCCGCGGGGGTGCTCTCGACGCTGAGCGCGATCAACGGTGGAGCAGACGGGTTCCAGCTCACGCGCCACGACCAGGTCGTCTACCGCTTCGACGCGAATGGCCGGCTGCTCTCGATCAAGGATCGAAACAACCAGGGAGTGACGTTCGCCTACGACGCGTCAGGTCAGCTCGAGAGGATCACCGACTCCGTCGGCCGCCAGGTCGCCGTGCAGCACGCGTCCGGTCGCCTCACCCGGGTCACCCTCCCTGACGGGCGCTACGTCGAATACGGGTACACGGACGGGCGCCTGACTTCGGTCCGCGACGCGCGTGGAGGGATCACGCAATACACCTACGAGGGCGTCTGCAGGCTGAAGACCGCGGTCGATCAGAACCAGAAGACGGCCGTGCGGCTCGACTACGACCCGACCTCGGAGCGCGTGACCGCTAAGTACAACGCACTCAACGACCGCTCGACCTTCGCCTGGGACCCGCCGACCTCGACCGCGACGCTCACCGACGCCCGCCAGCACCAATGGCAGGACCGCTACGTGAACGGTCTCGTGGCGGAGCGGGTGAACCCGCTCGGACAGCGGACGCAGTTCGAGTACGACCTGAACCTGAACGTCACGAAGCTGACGGACGCGCGCACGAACGCGACGACGATGACCTACGACGGGCGCGGCAACCTCCTCACCCGCAGGGCGCCGCCTCCTCTCTCCTACCTCGAGGAGTGGACGTACAACGCCCGCAACGATCCCCTGACGTACAAAGACGGACGCGGGAACGTCACCGACTACGGCTACGGAGACGCGGGCAACCTGACCTCGGTGACGGGTCCCGACGCGGACGGCCCCGGCCCGCTCGGGCGGCCGCAGACGCTGTACGGGCGCGACCCGGCGGGTACCGGCCTTCTCACCTCGATCACCGACCCGCGCGGGAAGGTGACGACGCTCTCGTACACGAACGGCAACCTGACGGAGGTCCGGACGCAGCTCGGGCATCGGACGACGATGGGCTACGACGGCTCCGGCCGGATGACGAGCCTCGTCGATCCCCGCGGCAACGCCACGGGGGCGAACCCCGCCGACTTCACCTGGACGTACACCTACAACGAGGCGGACCAACGCCGCACGCAGACGGACCCGCTCGGCAACGCGGCCGAGCTCGACTACGACCCGGCGGGGAACCTCCGCTTCCGCAAGGACGCGAACCTGCATCAGACGACGTACGGCTACGACGACGCGAACCGGCTGA
>JBOHBD010000362.1:0-4025 GCA_050698195.1 Gaiellaceae bacterium | reverse complement strand
GCCCAGATCGGAGTCCGCACGGCGCTCGTGGGCTGTCTCGTCGCCGCGTCCGGCTGCGTCGGGGCCCGACTCCTGCGGAAGCGCCTCCGCGGCCGCGCCCGGCCGCTGGCCGCGCTCGCTGCCTCCGGCCTCGTGCTGCTCGCCGCGACCGGCTGGTGGTCGTTCGGCGACACGCCGGTCCGAGATCTCCCTACCGGTCTGAGGGTCACGTTCCTCGACGTCGGGCAGGGTGACGGCGTTCTGCTCGAGACCCCGAGCGCGAGAGTCCTCGTCGACCAGGGGCCGCCCGAGGCGAACGTCGCCCGGCAGCTCTTGCGCATGGGGATCCGGTCCCTTTCGGCAGTCGTGCTGACCCATCCCGAGCGGGACCACGTCGGCGGTGCGGCAGAGGTCATCCGGCGCCTCCGCGTCGGCGCGGTCCTCGACCCTGGCCTGGCGGCGACCGGGCCGGACCGCGAGGAAGCCATCGCCGCCGCCGCGGAACGCCGGGTGCCGGTGCGCCTCGTCCGCGCGGGCTCGGAGTTCAGGGCGGGCGGCCTGGTGCTGAGGGTGCTGTGGCCGCCGGATCCGGGTCTCCCGGACGAGGATCCGAACCTCAACGCCGTCGTGATCGTCGCCTCGTTCGGGGAGATGGACGTCTTCCTCCCGGCCGATGCGGAGTCCGACGTGACCGGTCGGCTTCATCTCGGCGCGTTCGAGGTGCTCAAGGTCGCTCACCACGGCTCGGCGGATCCCGGGCTCGACGAGGAGCTCCGTGTCGTGAGGCCACGAATAGCGGTCATCTCGGCGGGAAGGAACAACGACTACGGCCACCCGCGTCCGGAGACCCTGGCTGCGCTGGCGGCGGTTCCCGAGCTCGCGCTCTACCGCACGGACGAGGACGGCCGCGTCGTCGTCGAGGCCGACGGCCACCGGCTTCGGGTCCGGACGGGGGGATAGGGTTGGGGTCGTGGCGGACACGCCGCACACGCTGACCCCGCCGGGCAAGCCGGAAGCGCCGGACAAGCCGGTCTACCTGCTCACGGGGAGCGACCGCCCCAAGATCGAGACCGCGCTCGTGCGCCTCCGCCGGCACTTCGCGCCGGAGGCGACCGAAGCGGTCAGTGCCCTCGATACCACGGCCGCCGCCGTGGTTGCGCTCTGCAAAGCGGGAAGCCACTTCGGCGATGCGCGCCTGGTGATCGTGGAGTCGATCGACGGCGTGCGCGACTCCGGCAACCGCCAGAAGGGCGGCTGGAAGGCGGCCGACGTGGATGCGATCTCGTCCTACTTGGGCAGCCCCGCGCCCCACACCGTGCTGGCGCTGGTCGGACACGACGTGAAGAAGTCGGCCGCTCTCTACAAGGCGTGTGCCAAGGCGGGACAGATACTCGAGTTCGGCGTCGCCAAGACGAAGGTCCAGAGCTGGGTCGCCGAGCAGTTCCGTCAGCGCGGAGTCGACGCTGAGCAGGAGGCGTGCGCCGCTCTCGTGCAGATCGTCGGCGAGGACCTCCACGCGCTCGCGGTGGAGGTGGACAAGCTGGCGACCTGGGCGGCGGGAGAGCCGATCGGCGAGCGAGAGGTGGAAGCGCTTGCCGCACCGGCCGCCGACGCTCCGACGTTCACGCTGACCGACGCGTGGGCGGTCCGCGACTCCGCGCGCGCGCTCGCCGCCAGCGAGACGATCTTCGAGCGCGAGTCGAAGCCGCGCCGCGACACGGCCGCCCGCCTGGCCGGGGCGCTGGGAAGCCATCTTGGCCGCCTCCGCTCGATCAAGCGCCTGGCGGCCGAAGGTGTGCGACCCAGGGAGGCCGCGGGGACGCTGCGGATGCACCCCTTCTACGCCGAGAAGCTCTTCGGCCAGGCCGAGGCGTTCTCGCCCGAGGAGCTCGGGGACGCAACCGTTCGGCTCGCCGAGCTCGACGGCGCGCTCAAGGGTCAGAGCAGGATCGCCGCCGACCTCGAGGTGCAGCGGGCGCTCGTCGATCTCACGCGCCGTCCGGGAGCCTCCGCCCGGACACACTGAGGGGACGCTACGAGGAAGCGCCGGCGGCGATCTTCGCCGCCTGGGACTTCTTCCGCGCCGCAGTGTTGCGGTGCAGCGCGCCGCGACTCGCCGCGCGATCGATCGTCCGCACGAGCTCCCGGTGCTCCGACGCGACGCGCTCGGCGTCACCGTCGCCGGCCGCGGCCTCGAGCCGCTTGGTCAGCGTCTTGATCGTCGAGCGGTACCGGAGGTTCTCCAGCCGCTCCCGTGCCTGGATCCGAACGCGCTTCTTCTGTTGCTTGATGTTCGCCATACGAGAGAACGCCCGCAGGCGCGGGCCGCGCGATGGTAGCAGGACCTACTGGGAGAATCGGCCCACTGCCATGGAGCAACCGACCGACATCCCGCCGCCAACCCCTGCGGCGGACGCAGTGCACAGTCGCCGCATCGCGCGCTCCACGGCCGTCTTCTCGCTTGCCACCGCCGTCTCTCGCGCGCTCGGCCTGCTCCGGGAGATGGTCAGCGCCTACTACTTCGGCGTCGCCGGGAAGATCAACGCCTTCACCGTCGCGATCCAGATCCCGAACCTCGTGCGAGCGCTCGTCGCCGACGCGGCGCTCTCCGGCGCCTTCGTCCCGGTCTTCAGCGAGCTCCTCGAACGCGGCGAGAAGGCCCGCGCATGGCGGGTCGCATCGACGCTCTTCTGGCTGACGTTCCTCGTGCTCGGAGGCGTCACTGCGCTCTTCATCCTGCTCGCACCGCTCCTCCTGCGGCCTTTCGGCGATCCGGGAGGAGACTTCGACCTCGCGGTCGGACTGGCGCGGGTGCTCTTCCCGATCGTGGTCCTGCTCGGGCTGTCCGGGATCGTGGTCGGGATCCTCAACACGTACGACCACTTCGCGCTGCCGGCGCTCGCCCCGGTGGCCTGGAACCTCGTGATCGTCCTCGGCCTCGTCCTCGGCGTTCCTCGCATCGACGGGGAGGACGCCGAGCTCTACCTCTACGCCGGGGTCGTCGTGCTCGGGACGCTCGTCCAGCTCCTGCTCCCGATCCCCTGGCTGCGGAAGCTCGACGGGCGGCTGACAATGGCGATCGACTGGCGCGACCCCGCGGTCCGTCGCGTGTTGAGCCTGATGCTGCCGGTCACCCTCACGATCGGCCTCATCAACGTGAACTTCGTCGTGGACACGTTCTTCGCGTCCCGGCTCCTCGATCCCGAGCTCGCGCCGGCAGCGATCGACAAGGCCTTTCGCCTCTACATGCTGCCGCAGGGCATCTTCGCGGTCGCCGTTACGACGGTCCTCTTCCCGACCCTCTCGCGGCTCGCCGCCCGTGAGGACCACGCCGGCCTCCGCCGCGCTCTCGACGGCGGCGTCCGCCAGATCGCGTTTCTCCTCGTGCCTGCGGGGCTCGTGTCGATCGTGCTCGCCGACCCGATCGTCCGGCTGGTCTACGAGCGCGGGGAGTTCACGCCCGAGTCGACGACGGTTGTCGCCGACTGCCTCCAGGCGTTCTCGATCGGGCTGGTGTTCAACGGTTGGATGCTGTTCCTCAACCGGAGCTTCTACGCGGTGCAGACGAACTGGGTCCCGACCGCGATCGCACTCGGCGCCGTCGGCCTGAACGCCGGGCTCGACGCCGTCCTCTACCGTCTCGGCATCTGGGGGATCCCGCTCGCCACCGCGACCGTGAACGTCGTCGCTGCGGCCGTCCTGATCGTGATGATGCACCGGAGGATCGGGCTCCAGCACGTCCGCAGGACGTCTGCGGTCGTGCTGCGGATCGCGATCGCGGGCGGGGTGGCGGCCGCAGCCGCGTTCCTCGCGTGGTACGCCCTCGACGATACGCTCGGCGAGTCCGTCGGCGGACAGCTCGTTGCGGTCGGCGGAGGTCTGGTCGCCGCCGGGGTCGCGTACGCAGGCGTCGCGCGTCTGCTCGGAGTTCGCGAGCTGGAGGCGCTGCTACTGTTGCGAGCCCGGCGCGAGGAGCCCTGACCGGCGCCACGTTCCTATGCAGCAAGACCGCATTCGCAACTTCGCGATCATCGCGCACATCGACC
>JBOHBD010000361.1:0-5417 GCA_050698195.1 Gaiellaceae bacterium | reverse complement strand
GTCGAGCACCGCGCAGGCGCTGTGATCGTCGCAACCGGCGCCAGCGCGAGACAGCTCGGCCTGCCCTCGGAGCAGACGCTCCAGGGGCGCGGCGTCTCCTACTGCGCGACGTGCGACGGCGCCTTCTTCCGCGACAAGGTCGTCGTCGTGGCCGGCGGCGGCGACTCCGCGATGGAGGAGGCAAGCTTCCTGACTCGGTTCGCGCAGAAGGTCGTGATCGTGCACCGCCGGGACGAGTTCCGCGCCTCTCCGATCATGGTCGATCGGGCACAGGCGAACGAGAAGATCGAGTTCGTCCTGAATGCGGTCGTCGAGGAGGTGCTCGGCATCGAGGACGGCCGGGTGACGGGTGTCCGGCTCAAGGACACCGTCACGGGCGAGACGAGCGAGCTCGAGACCGACGGAATCTTCGTCGCGATCGGCCACGATCCGAACACGGCCCTCTTCCTCGACTGGCTCGACCACGACGAGCAGGGCTACCTGATCACCGAGCCGCGCTCGACGCGAACGAACATTCCGGGCGTGTTCGCCGCCGGGGACGTGCAGGATCACACCTACCGCCAGGCGGTCACGGCCGCGGGCTCGGGGACGATGGCCGCGCTCGACGCGCAGCGCTACCTCGAGGAGCAGCAGCACCACCCCAAGGTGGCCGCCACCTCGGCGTAGGTGACTGCATCGTCGTTCGAGCCCGACCTCTCCCGGTGGGACGCGTGGTCTCCGGCCGAGGCGGCCCAGCACCTCGCCGGCGTCGAGACGCCTTGGTACGTGACTGCAGGGTGGGCGCTCGACCTCTTCCGTGGCCGGCAGACGCGTGACCACGAGGATCTCGAGGTCGCCGTGCCAGCCCACGGCTTTGGGGCCGTGCAGCACGCGCTCTCGGAGTTCGAGCTCTGGGCGATTGGCGACGGTCTTGCCCACCCGCTCACTCCCGAGACGCTCGCGACAAGCCATCAGACGTGGGTGCGCGAGTCACTCACCGGGACCTGGCGGCTGGACGTGATGCGGGAGCCGTGGGATGGGGACGTCTGGGTCTTCCTTCGCGATCACAGAATCCGACTTCCGCACTCACGGGTGATCGCGCACACGGTCGACGGGATCCCGTTTGCGCAGCCGGAGATCGCGCTCCTCTTCAAGGCCAAGGCCGTGAGAGAGAAGGACGAGGACGACTTCGTCTCCGTCCTGCCCCTGCTCGATCCAGCACAGCGGCGGTGGCTCACCGAGGCGCTCACGCTCGTCCACCCCGGACATCGCTGGCTGACGGCGATGACGGCCTAACGACCGCTCGCAATCCGGCTCGACGGGCAGAGCGACTCGAGCACGCACGACTCGCAGCGTGGTCGACGTGCGTCGCAGACACGTCGACCGTGCCAGATCAGCAGGTGCGGGAATCGCGGCCAGTCGGCGCGCGGCACGATCTGCTGAAGGTCGCGCTCGATCTTGACCGGATCCTCGTTGCGCGTCAGCCCGAGGCGCTGCGCGAGGCGGCGCACGTGCGTGTCGACGACGATCCCCTGCGCTTGGCCGAGCTCGGCCGACACGACGTTCGCCGTCTTGCGCGCGACGCCGGGAAGTCGCACGAGATCGTCGAGACGACTCGGCACGACGCCGTCGAAATCGTCGAGGAGCACGCGCATAGTCCCGCGGATCGCCTTCGCCTTCTGGCGAAAGAAGCCCGTCGTGTAGACGTCTCGCTCGAGCTCTTCCTGGGGGACGGCGAGGTAGTCCTCGGGCTTCCGGTACTTCTCGAACAACCTCTCGGTGACGCGGTTGACGTTCGTGTCCGTCGTCTGCGCCGAGAGCATCACCGAGACGAGCAGCTCGAGATCCGACCGGAAGCGGAGTGCGATCTCCGCATCCGAGTGCTCCTCGGCGAGCCGCTCGATGATCGGCCCGATCCGCTCTCTTCGCCTCCCGAGGCCGCGCCGCCGAGCCTCGCGGACGTAGCTACGCGCCACTGCCCGCTACCCGCTGGGCCTCGAAGTACGCGCTGGCCTCCTCCGGGTCGGGCGGTTCGAGCAGCCACGCCGCATGCTGCTCGCCGGCCGGCGCCGCCGATTCGCGGATCGAGGCCGCCGCGCGCTCCACGTCGTACTCGGTGCGCCGGAGCTCGACCGCTGGCCCGAGGAGAGCCCAGAACGCACCGCGGCGCCCTTCGTACGGCATTCCCACGCTGCCGGCGTTGACGATGCGCGGGCCGCCCGGCAGCCGCCGGTCGAACTGCACGTGGGTGTGACCGCAGACGACGAGCTCCGCCTCGACCCCGCCGATGAGCTCTCGCACGTCCTCGTCAGGGGTGATCCGGGTGAAGATCGGCTCGTCCGCGGACGGGATCGCATGGCAGAAGAGCGTGCGACCGAGCCCGTCGATGTCGAGCTCGACCGTGAGCGGCCACGAGGCGATCTCCCGGAGGCGCTCGTCTCCGAGCCGTCTACGCTCGGCCGCCCAGTCTTGCTCGTTCTCGAGGACGCCCTCGACGATGAGGCGGTCGGCGTTCCCCCTCAGAAATCGCGCGTTCGCGAGGCTCGTGAGGCGGTCGAGCACCTCGACCGCGAACGGCCCCCCGATCACGTCCCCGCCGCACACGATCGCGTTCACTCCTTCTCGCTCGACCTCCGACAAGACCGCGTCGAGCGCCGGCAGGTTGCCGTGGATGTCGTTGAGCGCCGCGACGCGCATCAGCGCGAGGCTAGTCGTTCTCCTCAGGCCGCGGGCCGGCCTCCGGCGCGGTGAGGCCTCTAGCTCGCCTCCACGTCCAGTCGCGTGCCCATGGTGCGAAGCCGGGGCCCCGCGCAGACGACGTCGAGCGCTGGGCAGTCTGCGCAGGCGAGCTCGCTCGGAGTAGGGCGAAACTCGCCCATGCGGATCCGAGCGATCGCCTCGGAGAGCTCGGCCTCGAGTTGCTCGACGTCGCCGGCCCTGAAGATCGCCGACACGACGTCGTCCGGGCGCTCGAGGAACTGGTAGACGACCTCGACCTCGGTCGCGCCGTCGCGAAGGCAGGCGAGTGCGTACACGAGCCGCTGCAGCCGATACTCGGCCGCGACGACGTCGCTCGGGTCGGCGCCGTCGAGGACATTCGACTTGTAGTCGAGCACGAGCGCCTTCTCGCCCTCACGCCAGAGGACGTCCAGCCTGCCGTGCAGGAGCACACCGTCGTGCTCGAAGGCGAAAGGCCGCTCCGGCTTCGCGCCGGCGAGCCCGGCGAGTCGCCGGGCGAGCTCGGAGGCGCAGTACGCGTCGACGAGACCGCCGATCCGGTCGAGCTCGGCCTCGCTCACGGTCGGATACCAGGCCCGCACCGTTGCACCGAGCTCGCCGCGAGCCGGCGGGGCCGGGTCCTCGAGCGGAACCGTCTCGAGCAGGCGATGCACGGCGTCGCCGATCTCGGTTCCTGCAAGGCCTCCGTCGGGATCCTCGACGGCGCCGGCCGAGCGCCGCGCGGCCACGGGTGGCAATCCCAGCACACGCTCGGCGAAGTACCGATACGAGCACCGCTCGAAGAGCGAGAGCGCGCTGTAGGAGAGCCTCCGCACGTCGTGAAGCGGGGGTGTCGGCGCCGCCGCGAGCTCCGGCAGCTCGAGCCCGAACGAGGTGGTGCCGGGCGGAGGCTCGCCGAAGAGCGCCAGCTGGCTTCCGACCTCGGGCGGGGGTTCATGAGCGGGGTCGGGCGGCCGGCAGCGGTCGACGCGAAGGAGGAAGCGTGCGTCTCCCCGCTCGAGCTCGACCGGATCGGCGCCGGCGGCGGCCACGCTCTCGTCCGCATCGAGCCGGTCGAGGACCCATCCGATCGGCGTCTCCCGGTCCGCTGCCCGCTCCCGGTCGATCGCACCCGACACGATCAGGCGGTCGATCGCGCGCGTCATGGCGACGTAGTAGAGGCGCAGCCGCTCCTCCCGCTCCAGGTCGCGCTCCGCCTCGCGAACCTCTTCGAAGCCGAACACGGGACGCCGGTCACCTCGGGTCGGATGGGCCATGCGAAACCCGAACCGGCCGTCCGAGAGCGCGACGATCTCGTCCCCTCCCCGCGGCCCGCCGACGTCCCGACCCGCATCGGCGACGACCACGACCTTGAACTCGAGCCCCTTCGCTCCGTGAATCGTGAGCAGCCGAACGGCATCGGCACCCTCCTCCTGGGCGACGGCCTCGAGCTCTTTCGCACCGAGAGCGTCCTGCTCGCGAACGAAGCGGACGAACCCGGCGAGATCGGCGCCGCGAATCGCCTCGTACCGCGTCGCCAGCCGGCCCAGCTTCCGCAGGTTCGCGAAGCGGCGTGAGCCGTCCCAGCGGGCGAGAACGGCGAGGTCGTAGTCGTGCTCCGAGAGCACGTGCTCGCACAGTCGCTCGAGACCGACCCGGGCGGACAGGCGCACGAGCCGCTCGTAACGCTGGAGGAAAGCTCGAAGGAGGCGGTCGTCCTGGGAGGAGACTCCGTCCGGCACGCCCTTCTCGAGGGCTGTGTAGAGCGGCCGCCGCGGCGCGTTGCGGCGGATCAGGACGAGAGCGTCGTTCGAGACTCCGACAAAGGGGGACGCGAGGACGGTCGCGAGCGCGACGTCGTCGTAGCGGTTGCGCAGGAGACGTAGGTACGCGAGCAGGTCCACGACCTGCTGCTGGCCGAAGTACCCCCGGCCTGTGGCGCGGTACGTGGGCAGGCTCTCGCGACGGAGCGCCTCCTCGTACCGCTCCGCGTCCGTCCCTGCGGCGAAGAGGACGACGACGTCACCCGGCACCGCTTCGCCGGAGTCGACGAGCTCCTTCACGCGCGCCGCGATCGCCCGCGCCTCGCCCTCGCGCCAGTGCTCGCCCGAGCCGCGGTAGCTCGCCTTGTCCGTGACGAGCAGCTCCACCGGATGGCCGAAGACCGGGTCCGCGAACTCCGCCGACGCCGCCAGCGGCTGGTACTCGTCGCCGAAGGAGCCGGCGAAGAGATGGTTCACGGCCGCGAGCACCTGCGGCCGTGAGCGGTAGTTGCGTCGCAGGGTCAACAGGTTCGACGACTGCGCGCGGCGCTCGCGGAAGACCTCGACGTCGGCGTGACGAAAGCCGTAGATCGACTGGAACTCGTCGCCGACCGTGAAGACCTCCGTCGCGTCCGGATGCGACGCGAGGTCGACGAGCTCGCACTGGAGACGGTTCGTGTCTTGGAACTCGTCGACCATGACCAGCCGGAAGCGGAGCCGGACGGCATCGCGGATCTCGCCGTTGTCGCGGAGCAGGTTCCTCGCGGCGAGCTGGAGGTCCTCGAAGTCGACGACCGACTCACGCCGCTTGGTCGCGTCGTACTCGGACGCAAAGCGCTCGAGGAGCTCCTGGAGGAGGTCGCGGTCGTGGGCCGCGAGCTCCTCGAGCGCCGCTCGCTCGACGGCCTTGCGCTCCTGCTCGTACGACGCTGCGCGAGCGCCTCGGCACTTGAGCGC
>JBOHBD010000360.1:0-4503 GCA_050698195.1 Gaiellaceae bacterium | reverse complement strand
TGGCGATGACCTCCTCGGCCCGCATGCGCTCATTCTGCCCCGCGTGTCTCGGCGAGGCAGGCTTCGAAGTGCCGCCAAGGTACAAGTTGTTACATGGCCGGCCCGCTCGCACATGGATCCAGAAAGGAGCCATCGGCAGCGACAACGGGCGGCTCGCGGTGCCGCCAAGTTGCAAGTTGTCACTTGGGCTTCGGCGGCCGGCAAACCTACATTGAGAGCACGTGAGTCCCCGGCGGGGGTAGGTCGTGGCGTTACGTCCCGGGGAGCTCAGACGTGTGCGATCGCTTCGATCTCCACGCGGGCACCGCTCGGAAGCTGGGCGACGCCGAACGTCGAGCGCGCCGGGGGCCTGTCGCCGACGTGTCGTGCGTACACGTCGTTCATCCCGGCGAAGTCCGCGAGGTCGAGCAGGAAGACCGTCGTCTTGACGAGCTTGTCGAGCCCGCTACCGGCCGCCTCCAGGATGGCGGACATGTTCCTCATGATCTGCTCGGTCTGCTCCTCGACGGTCGGGCCCACGAGCTCGCCGGTCTCGAGAGCGACCCCCACCTGGCCCGCGACGAAGACGAGATCGCCCGTGCGAATGGCCTGGTTGTAGGGAGCGCCCTGGAAGGGGCCGGGAGCGCGGTCGGTCGTGACAACCACCTTTTCCGCCACCTGTCACTCCTCTCGTCGCGCGTCGGCCAGCGCGGCGCCGAGCGCCTTGAAGATCGCTTCGAGAACGTGCTGTGAGTCATGGCCCTCGATGAGCCGGACGTGGATCGTCAGCCCGGCCGACTCGGCGAGACCGCGGAGGAACCCGGCGGCGAGGTCCGTGCTGAGGCCGCCGGCCTTCGTCGACGTCAGGTCGGCGTTCGACACCACGAGAGGCTTCCCGGAAACCTCGAGCACCACCATCGCCAGCGCCTCTTCGGCGGCGACGATCCCGACTCCGCGCCGCATCAGGAGCGGCCGGAGCGCGTCTCCGAACGTCGCGCCTGCGGTATCCACCTCGGTCTCGGGCTCGTCAGGCGCAACCTCGAGCCGAAGAGCGAAGCCTCCGGCTTCGGCGAGCTGGAGCAGGAGGTGGTCGAGGACGGCGACACCTGTGGCGATGTCGCTCTCCTCGCCGCCCAGGGAGATCTGAGCCGCTCCCTCGTGCGTCACAGATCCGCTCGTTCGACCGCCGCGCCGAGTGTCCGCAGCCGCTCGTCGATCCGTTCGTAGCCCCGGTCGATCTGACCGATGTTCCCGATCGTCGACCGGCCTTCGGCGCAGAGGGCTGCGATGAGCATCGCCATCCCGGCGCGGATGTCCGGGCTCTCGAGCCGCTCCCCGTAGAGCGTCGCCGGGCCGGTCACGACGACTCGATGCGGGTCGCAGAGGATGATCCTGGCACCCATCGAGACCAGCTTGTCGACGAAGAAGAGGCGGCTCTCGAACATCTTCTCGAAGATGAGGATCGTCCCCCGTGCCTGCGTGGCGACTGTGACCGCGATCGAGGTCAGGTCCGCAGGGAACGCAGGCCAGATCCCGCTCGCGATCTTGGGTATCTGCCCGCCGAGGTCGTCCTCGACGTGCAGGTCCTGGCCGGCGCGAACGCGCACGCTCGAGTCGGAGACGTCGATCTCGATCCCGAGCTTGCGAAACGCGGGGACGATGGAGATCAGATCGTCCGGCTCCACGTCCTCGACGACGACCTCGCCGCCGGTGACGGCCGCCAATCCCACGAAGCTCGCCACCTCGATGTGGTCGGAGCTGATCCGGAAATCTCCGCCGCCGAGCTCGCCCACCCCCTCGATGTGCAACACGTTGGAGCCGATCCCGTCGATCCGCGCCCCGAGCGAGACGAGGAAGCGGCAGAGGTCCTGGATGTGCGGCTCGCATGCGGCGTTGCCGAGGACGGTCTCACCGTCCGCGAGGACGGCCGCCATGATCGCGTTCTCCGTCGCCATGACCGAAGCCTCGTCGAGGTACATCCTCGTTCCCCTGAGCCCGGTCGTCGACAGCTCGTAGACGCCGTCGATCACGACCTCGGCTCCCAGCGCGCCGAGCGCGTGCACGTGCGTGTCGAGGCGGCGCCGGCCGATCACGTCGCCGCCGGGCGGCGGGACGGTGACGCGACCGAACCGCGCAAGGAGCGGTCCCGCGAGAAGGAACGACGCACGGATCTCCCGTGCCAGCTCCGCGTCGAGGTCGGTCTTCCCCACGCCGCGCGAGTCGACCCTGACCTCGTTGGGGCCGCTCCACTCGGCGTCGGCACCGAGATCGGCGAGAAGCGCGACCATCGTCTCGACGTCCCGGATGCGGGGCACGTTCGAGAGGCGCACCTCGTCGGAGGCGAGAATGCTCGCCGCGAGGACCGGAAGGGCCGCGTTCTTGTTGCCCGCCGCGCGGATGGTGCCTCCCAGCGGGCGGCCACCTTCGATGACGAAGGACTGCATGGCGCGGGAATGGTACTCGCGGGCCCCGAGCCGACCCGCGACGGCCTCAGGGTGCGAGATGCTCAATTGCAAGCTTGGGTTGGGGATTCCCCGGCTCGAACCCGAGGATCTGCGCGTAGAACGAGAGCTCCGCCTCGAGCGCCGCGACGATCGTCTGCGCCTTCCGGAAGCCGTGCCCCTCGCCCTCGAAGAGGAGGTACGCGTGCGGGACCTTCCGCCCGCGGAGGGCCGCGACGATGAGCTCGGCCTGCGTCGGGGGAACG
Source organism: Gaiellaceae bacterium (assembly GCA_050698195.1). Lineage (GTDB taxonomy): Bacteria > Actinomycetota > Thermoleophilia > Gaiellales > Gaiellaceae > GMQP-bins7. Next base: position 1,817 of record JBOHBD010000360.1, on the reverse strand, counting down.
ATCTCGTCGTCGGCTCCCTGGAGGACGAGCATGGGTGTCGAGATCTGGTCCACGAAGTGGATCGGGCTTCGCGCTCGATAGAGATCCGCAGCCTCCGGATACGGCCCGACGAGCGTGTGCTCGTACTCGAGCTCGAACTTGTGGGTCTCGCCGCCGCCGAACTGCTCCAGGTCCGCGATGCCGAAGTGCGACGCCCCCGCGGCGAACACGTCCGTGAACGTCAACGCGCAGATCGTCGTGTAGCCGCCTGCGCTCCCGCCGGTGATCAGGAGCCGGTCGCCGTCGGCTTCATCCTGGTCGACGAGGAACCGCGCCGCAGTCACGCAGTCCTGCAGGTCGACCACGCCCCACTGACCGTTCAACCGCTCGCGGTACGCGCGCCCGTAGCCGGTCGAGCCCCCGTAGTTCACGTCGACGACCGCGAACCCCCGACTCGTCCAGAACTGCATCTCCAGGTTGAAGATCGGCGTCGTCGCCCCGGTTGGCCCGCCGTGGCTCATCACGATCAGCGGAGGCCGCTCGCCGGTCGGCGCGACGTGATCCGGGTTCAACGGCCGGTAGACCAGCGCGTGCGCCGTCAGGCCCCCGTCCGTCGGGAACTCGATCGCCCGCGGCGTCGAGAAGAACTGCGTGTCGACCGGCACCTGCGCGCTCTTCCGCAGCACCTCGGTGGACCCGGTCGTGACGTCGAGCCGCACGACCTGGTTCGGGATGGTCGCCGACCCCGCCACGAAGGCGACCGTCGAGCCCTCGGCGACCACGAACGGACCGCTCCACAGCGCATCGTGTGGGAGCTCGAGATCCTCGAGCTCGCCTGTCTCGGGGTCGAGGACGGCGAAGAACGTCCTGCTGTCGCGCTCGTAGCAGCAGACGATCCGGCCGTCTCCGAGGAATGCGTACGAGCGAACGCCGAAGACCCACGCGGGATACCCGAACTCCGCCTCGGCTTCGTGGAGAACGCTCCTCGCCCCGTCCCGGACACGCTCGAGGTTCCACCAGCCGCTCCGGTCGCTCGCGAACACGAGGTCGCCCTCCGGGCTCCACTCGGGTTGCCAGATCGACTCCTCGCCCACCCGACCCGCGATCTGCGCGACGTCCCCGACCGTGCCGCCACCGCCGAGCTCGGCGACGAAGAGCTCGCAACCGTCCCACGGCATCCACGGCAGGTCCCACGCGAGGAAGCTCAACCGGGTACCGTCGGGCGAGATACGCGGATTCGAGTAGAAGTCACGCCCGCCGGCGAGGACGATGGGCTCCGCGGAGCCGTCCGTTGGAAGCGCGACGAGGTCGTTGACGACGTCTGCCGAGGTCCCGCTCTCGGGGTGGCGCTCGCGGACGCCGATCCACAGGCTGCCGTCCGACGTGATGCGCCCGTCCGCGTATCGGTGACGTGTGCCCCCGACGGCCGGTGAGATCGGAGCGGGCTCCGACCCGGGGTCGAGGCGGTAGAGGCGCTGGTCCTCGAAGTTCGAGCAGAACGCGGTGTCGTCGTGGATGCAGTACGCCCCACCGCCGTACTCGTGGACCATCGTGCGCACGTTGAATCCCACGGGCGTGACGTCGACGGGCCCCTCGCCCGGCTCGTCCTTCATCAGCACGACCCGTCCGTCCTCTGCGGGCCTTCCTTCCAGCCACCAAGCGATGCCGTCGCTCAGCCAGGGGGCGGTGAGCCGCGTCCCCGCGCGCGCGACGATGTCGGGCGTGAACGGCGACGACCAGGTGCCGTAGGGGGCTACAGCCGGCTGATGATGCTGGAGGGCCAACGGCGGCGGCTATCGTACTCCGCCGTGCGGCCGACCCGCGACCGGGCCTGGGAG
>JBOHBD010000359.1:0-5242 GCA_050698195.1 Gaiellaceae bacterium | reverse complement strand
GTTCTGGGCGGTTGCGAAGGTGCCGTCGCCGTTGCCGAGCAGCACCGAGACGTCCTGGGAGTTGGCGTTGGCGGTGGCGAGGTCGAGAGCGCCGTCTCCGTCCAGGTCGCCGATCGCCACCGAGTGCGGGCTGAAACCGCCGTTGAGGCCGAGGTTCTGGGCGGTCTGGAAGTCAGCCTGTGCGAGCGCGGCCGGAACCAGCACCGCGAGCGCAAGCGTGAGCAGGGCACCGGCGAGCGCGAGCCGCAAAGGTGGACGGCGTGCCGGTCTGGTCGTCGAATGCAGCGTGGTGTCCATCACGAGTCCTCCTTTGGCTCGTCGATCCGTGGACATGTGCACGGATCAGCGAACTCGACGGCGACCAACGACCGACCCGAAACCCGGTAGACGCCCGGTAAACGCGGCGCTAGGGTGGGCGCGAGGAGGTAGCGTGGAGTTCCGACTGTTGGGGCCTCTCGAGGTCGGCGACGGTGAGACGTCGCTCGAGCTCGGCGGCCGAAAGCAACGGGCGCTCCTCGCCCGGCTCCTCCTCGACGCGAATCGGGCCGTCTCGCTGGAGCAGCTCGTCGAGGCCCTCTGGGAGGAGGAGATCCCGGAGACGGCGAGCAAGATGGTGCAGCTCTACGTTTCGCGCCTGCGCAAGGTGCTGCCGGGCGGCGTGCTCCGGACGCGGCCTCCCGGATACCTGCTCGAGGTCGGCGAGCACGCGCTCGACCTCCAGCAGTTCGAGCGGCTCTTCGCAGAGGGGCGCGCTGCCCTCGCTGCGGGAGACGTCGAGGCCGCCTTGGAGCGGCTCCAGGCCGCGCTCTCGCTCTGGCGCGGTCCTGCTTTGGCGGAGTTCTCCGAGCCCTTTGCTCCGCCGGAGAGGGCCCGGCTCGACGAGCTCCGGCTCGCGTGCCTGGAGGAACGGATCGAGGCGGAGCTCGCGCTCCAGCGCCATCGAGACGTGATCGCCGACCTGGAGGCGCTCGTCGGCCGCCACCCGCTCCGTGAGCGGCCCCGCCGCCAGCTCATGCTCGCGCTCTATCGCTCCGGGCGGCACGCCGACGCGCTCGGCGTCTTTCGCACCTTCCGGCGGACGCTCGACGAGGAGCTCGGCATCGAGCCGTCCACGGAGCTGAAGGAGCTCGAGCGACGGATCCTCCGTCAGGATGCGGAGCTCGACGCCGCGGTAGCGGCGCCGGCGGCAGAGCTGCCTAGCGCGCTCACGCAGCCGGAGGTCCACTTCGCGCGCAGCGGCGACGTCAACATCGCCTACCAGGTCGTCGGCGACGGGCCTTTCGACCTCGTCCTCGTCCACGGCTGGGTGTGCACCTTCCAGCCCGGCTGGGAGGACGCCCTGATCTCGCGCTTCTACCGGCGGCTCGCCTCGATGGGGCGGCTGATCATGTTCGACAAGCGCGGGACAGGCCTCTCGGATCGGCTGTCGGTCGACCGGCTGCCCGACCTCGAGACGCGCATGGACGACGTGCGGGCGGTGATGGACGCGGTCGGCTCCGAGCGGGCGGTCCTGGCGGGGATCTCGGAGGGCGGGCCCATGAGCGCCCTCTTCGCCGCCACCTACCCGCAGCGGACAGTCGCCCTCGTGCTCATGGGGACGATGGCGCGTGACATGTGGGCGCCCGATTACCCGCTCGGCTACACGGAAAAGGAGTGGCAGACCTGGCGCGCGGAGACGGCACACCTGGAATGGGGTGAGCCCATTGCGAGACGCTGGCTCAAACGGACGGCCCCCGACGCTGCGCGTGACCCGGAGCGGCTCCGCTGGTACGGCACCTACGTCCTCCGCGGCGCAAGCCCAAGCGCGGATTTGGCGCTGTCGCTGATGGACAAGGAGATCGACGTCCGCCACGTCCTCCCGACAATCCGCGTCCCCACGCTCGCCCTCTACCGGGCCGACGAGGTCTTCCGCGAGGAGACGCGGTACATGGGCGAGCGGATCCCGGGGGCGAGGATCGTGGAGCTTCCCGGCGACGCCCACCTGCCCTGGGAGGGCGACCAGGAGACCTTACTCGAGGAGATCGAGCGCTTCCTGGGCGGCGTCGAGGAGGAGGCCGACCTCGACCGGGTGCTGGCGACGGTGCTCTTCACCGACCTGGTCGGCTCGACCGCGAAGGCGGTCGAGCTCGGCGACCGCGCCTGGCGGGAGCTGCTCGAGCGCCACCACGCGCTCGTCGCCACCCAGCTCATCCGCTTCCGCGGCCGCGAGGTCGACAGCGCCGGAGACGGCGTCTTCGCCATCTTCGACGGGCCGGCGCGAGCGGTCCGCTGCGCCTGCTCGATCGTCCGCAGCGTCCACGAGCTCGGGCTCGAGGCGCGGGCCGGCCTCCACACGGGGGAAGTCGAGCTCGCCCAGGACAAGGTAAGCGGGATCGCCGTCCACATCGGCGCCCGGGTGGCCGCCCAGGCGGCGCCCGGCGAGGTGCTCGTCTCGCACACGGTCAAGGACCTGGTCGCCGGCTCCGGGCTCGAGTTCGAGAGCCGCAGCCGGGTCGAGCTCAAGGGCGTCCCCGGCGAGTGGCAGCTGCTGGCGGCGAAGGCGGCCTGAGAACACCCTCCGTTGCCCATCCGGGCAGCGGCGGTGCGAGCGCGGTGCGAGCGGACTGCGCCGAAGTGAACCAATGGCCGAACGGACTAACGCGCCGATGTCTACCGGAAGGACAACGCTCACATCCCGCAGAAATCCCGCACGAGGGCGGCGAAAGGCCCCGAGAGCACCCGCTGATCCCCGCGTCTCGACCGGAGGAAGTCCCTGCTCTTGCAGGTAATCCACAGCCGCCCCCGGCGGCGCCCGCAACACCCGACGGGGCTTTGCAAGCCGGAGGTCACCGGTTCGATCCCGGTACGCTCCATCGCCAAACCCGCTGGAAATCGGCACAACTGCCGCTCCCGCGGGTCTAGCGGCCCGAGCAGGATGCTCGGATCTGGAACCAGGATGGAAACGGGAGGCGGTCGGTGAGCTTCACGGTGCGCGGCATCACGGACGACGGGCGCTCAGCGTCCGTCTCGTGGCACGAGCCCGGCGCAGCGCGACGCCGTGCCCCGGGGAACCGCGAAGGGCTCGTCGGCGACGAGGCGATCGTCCGCGCGGTCCTCCTCGCCGCGATCGACGGAGGGTCAGTGCGGGCCACGCCGACCGGCCCGTACTTCGCGGCCGACCTCGCTGACCCGCGGTGGGCGATGGTCGCGATCTCCGACCACTTCGAGCCGGGCGCGTATGCGATCGAGGGCGACCCGCCGATAATCGACGCATTGGTTCCTGATGGCACCGGCGGTGAAGGCTAACGAGCGAGCGAGAATGGTTGCCTATCTAGGCAGCGGCGGTGCGAGCGCGGTGCGAGCGGACCGCCGTCGGAGGTGTCGAGCGACGTTCGGCATGACGACTGATTTCGGCTCAGTCATGCCGATTCTGTCCATCGGTGTCAGGTGAGGTCGGGTAATCGGTTGGGTTTGCAAGCCGGAGGGCGCGGGTTCGAGTCCCGCACGCTCCATGACGAGAACCGCCTGATTTGCAGGTATTTTCTCTACCGCGATTCCCGGATGGGCAACAGCGGTGCGAGCGCGGTGCGAGCGGACCCGTCGATTCGTGTCAGGCGGCGTCGAATGAGGTCAAGTGACGTCGACTAACGTCGGGTTTGTCGATCGGAGTCGGGTGACGTCGAGTCAGGAAACGTCCTGGCAAGCCGGAGGTCACCGGTACGTCGGCAAGGACGAGCCGATCGGCGTGCACCAGCCGCCAGAGCGCGCGCTGGGGCTTGATTCCTCCCGCTCGGCCGAGCAGGTACATCGCTTCAGTGAACGCTGGCCAGGTGGTCACGAGCGGAAGCGCGACCTGATCGAGCGCGTCGAGGCACGCCGCATGGTCCGGTTCGTCCGCGTCGATGACCAGTCAAGCGGTGGCGAGCGGATCGCCCGGACGCTGGCAGCTTCTGTCGCTCGGTACCGTCCTCGTCACCGCCTGACCCGCCGCCGGATCGGGACGCGAAGCCACATCGCGAGGCCGCCGACGATGAGCCCGGCGACGAGCGCCCCGCCCATGAGCGCCCAGATGCGCGTCGACTGTCCCGTGTCGCTCGCGACCTCGGCTGCCACCTCCGGCCTCGTTTTCGCGAGCTCCTTGATGTGGGCGCGTGAGATGCCGAACGTGGCGCGGAAGCGCGTGACCCGCCCGAGGTATGTGAGCGAGCCCGCCAGCCGGTACGTTCCGGACCGCAGAGGCTTCCCTGTGAGGTAGGAGGGGTAGCGAATGCGCGTCCTCGGGACGAACGTGTCGAGGTTCTGGGCGCGACGGACGACGACGCGGCCGCGAGCGTCACGGACCTGGAGCGTGAGGCGGGGCCGCACGAGGACGTCTCCGGCGTTCCGGAAGCCGAGGTAGAGGACCTCGTAGCCTGAGCTGACGCCGACCCGCACGCCGTGGAACGTCATCTTCGGCACCGCCCGACCGGGGAGGTTGACCTGAACGGCGACGATCGAGAGGTGACGGACTCGTACGCGGAGCCCGCTTCGTCTCGACGTCGTGTTTCCGCCTGTCAGCTCCAGGTTCTCGGCGACGATTCCGCCGAGATGGTGGCCTGATCGCATGCGACGCGGGATGCGCACTTGGAAGCGAACGATTCTCGCCTCGCCTGGCCGGAGGGTCACTCGCTTCACGGGAAGCCTGATCCATTTGCCCGCGCCACGACGCTTTCTGACGCGGTCAAGGTAGACGGCGCCGCTCGTCGCCCCGGTCGTCGCGTCGACCGCGTAGACGAGCGCCGTGCCCACCTTGGTCCCCGTGTTGACGATCCGGAAGGACGCGGCGAGGGTGCCTCCCCGCTTCCCGGCGAGGACGAAATAGCCGGCGCTTCCGGAGACCGGCCGGATCGAGAAGCTCGAGTACGGTTGCTCGGCGGCGAGCGCTGTCCGTGCGACGCCGAGGCTGAGTACGACGAGCGCGAGGAGAGCGGCGAGGCGGGTGGTCGGCGTCGTCATCAAGCGTCCTTTCGAGCTAGGGGCCCGCGACCAGGGCGAGCGTAAGGGTCGAGGTATAGGTGCCCGCGTAGGCGTTTCCGGGGACGACGACCTGGATGGTCGGCGTGACGGTGAAGGTCCCGATGCCGGTATTGGCGGGGGTCGAGAAGAACTTCGCCGGTGTCGGTGCCGGCGACCCGGCTGGGACGTCGAGCGGGTAGCCGATCGCGTTGACCGGGTCGGTACAGGGGCCGACGGCGCAAACCGTCGTGACCGCGGTCATGGAGGA
>JBOHBD010000358.1:0-18045 GCA_050698195.1 Gaiellaceae bacterium | reverse complement strand
TCGCGATCAGCTCGACCTCCTCGTCGGCGAGCGACTGCGTCGCCGTCCGCAGCTGGCCGAAGGCCATGAGGATCTTGATCAGCTCGGACATCGAGACGCCGAGCGCCTGCGAGAGGTCCTTGACCGTGACGCCCGACTCGACCGTGACCGGGCCGGTGGGGGGCGGAGCCGGGGGCTGGCGTGGTGTCGTGCTGGGCGGGCCGCCGCTGCGATCGCGCGGCTGCCGGCCCTGGCTCCTCGCCCCGCCGCCCTCGATGACGACGCGGCGCTTCCGCCCTGCGGAGCCTCCGCGCGGGCGGATCGGGCGGTTCGGCCTGTTGCGTCCGTCTGCCATCAGCGGTCAATTGTACGGGGTGTCATCAGCGCTCCCCGTCTGCTGCGGGCTCGGCCTCGTGGGACGCGTCGGCCACGAGCTCGGCCCCGGCGTCCGAGTCGGCGGTCTCCTCCGAGGGCGCGGTGACGTCGGCGGCCACCGCGACCGGCTCGGTCGCGCCGTCGGCGATCTCGGCCGCGGCAGGCTCCTCGGCCAGAGGCGGCTCGGAGGTTGCGAGCGCCTGATGCGCGGGGACGCCGCAGTACGGCGACCCCGGCAGAGCCGCGTTCGGGCAGCGCTTGCCGTTCGACAGGATCGCCGCACAGCGGCCGGAGTACTCCTCGTCGTCGGTCGCGCCGGCGAACGCCGCCTCGGCCTCGGCCTGCGCGAACTCCGACTCCGACTGGATGTCGATCTTCCAGCCCGTGAGCCGTGTCGCGAGGCGGGCGTTGAGCCCCTCCTTGCCGATCGCGAGCGCCAGCTGGTCGTCGGGGACGATAACGGTGGCCTCGCGTGTCTCGTCGTCGATGTAGACCTCCCGCACGCGCGCCGGCGAGAGCGCCTTGGCCACGAAGCGGGCGGGCTCGGTGTTCCACGGGATGATGTCGATCTTCTCGCCGCGGAGCTCGGAGACGACCATCCGCACGCGGGACCCGCGCGGGCCGACGCATGCGCCCACGGGGTCGACGCCCTGCATGTGCGACTCGACCGCGATCTTGGAGCGGTAGCCCGGCTCCCGGGCGACGCCCCGGATCTCGACGAGGCCGTCGGCGATCTCGGGAACCTCGAGCTCGAAGAGGGCACGGATCAGCTCCGGATCGCGCCGCGAGAGGATGACCTGCGGCCCTTTCGTCCCTGAGCGAACCTCGGCGATGACCGCCTTGATCCGGCTCCCCTGCTCGTAGCGCTCTCCGTCCACCTGCTCGGAGCGCGGAAGGAGCGACTCGACGCGCCCCAGGTCGACGAGCACGTTGTTGCGGTCGCCTGCCTGCTGCACGATGCCCGTGACGACCTCACCCTGGCGGTCGACGTACTCCTCGTACATGATCGCGCGCTCGGCCTCGCGAATCCTCTGCTGGATCACCTGCTTCGCCGTCTGCGCGGCGATCCGGCCGAAGTTGTCGGGCGTGACGTCCGTCCGGACGATCTGGTCCGGCGGCACCTGCGACCAGTCGAGGTCGAGATCCTCGTCCGCGATCAGCGTGTGCTGGCGCTCGCCGGTCTCGTCCTCGATCCGCTCGAGCTCCTGGATGCGAGCCTCGCGAGCGTCCTCGATCAGCCGGACCTCGACGTCGGACGGGATCTGGATGCCGAACACGCGGAACTCGCCGCGGTCGTCGAGCTTGACCTCGGCGTGCCGGCTCGCTTCGGGCGTCTTCTTGTACGCCGCGAGCAAAGCGTCCTCGAGGGCGGAGATGAGGACTCCCTCCTCGATGCCCTTCTCCTTCTCGATCGTCTGGATGCCTTCGATGATCTCCTGGCTCATGTCTACCCCTCGTCGATCAGGTTCGCCCGCACGATTGCCTCGTACGGGATGCGGAGCGGGTCGGTGGCGGTGGTCGTGGCAAGCGTCACCGCACCGTCTCCGGCCTCGACGAGCTCGCCCTTGAAGCGGTCGCGCCCGCCGATCCGGCTCCCCGTGCGCACCGCGACGCGTCGTCCGACGGCGGACGCGAAGTGTCCCGGCTTCCGGAGCGGTCGCTCGGGCCCCGGAGACGACACGTCGATCGTGAAGTCCGCGCGGTACGCGCCGAGAAGCTGCGTAACGCGGGCGCAGAGCGCGTGGTCGACGCCGTCAGGGTGGTCGACGTACACGCAGAAGCGGCTCGGCGAGAGCAGCTCGACGGCGAGCACCTCGATCCCGGGCACCCCGCGCTCGACCGCAGGTGCGATCTCGTCTTGAAGCGTTCTCTCGCGTGCGTAGGTCGTCGTCATTGGCGCCTCTCAAAACGAATGGGCGCTGCGCGCCCATTTCGTGAAGCCGGTGAAATGTGGTGCGCCAAAGGATAGCACCGTGCGGTCGCGTTCACCCCGCCGCGACGAGCGCGACGCCCGTCACGACGAACGCCGCGCCGGTGACTCGGCCGGGGCCGACCGGCTCGCGGAGAACCAGCGCCCCCAGCCCGACGGCGAACAGGATGCTCGCCTCGCGGACAGCCGCGACCGCGGCCGCCGGCGCGAGCGACAGTGCGAGGAGAACGAGCAGATACGCAGCGAACGAGCACACCGCCGCGGCGACCGTGGCCGCGCCGAGCTCGCCCCGGATAACGGCCGAGCGCCCTCGGGCGACGTGCCACACGATTCGCCACGAGCGCGACCGGCAGGAGCACGAGCTCGAGGTAGGCGACCGCTGACGCGTGCTCGATTCCCTCCTTGTCGACGAGGGTGTAGCCGGCGATCGTCGCCGCGGCGGCGAGCGCGAGCGCTACGCCGGCTCTGTCGGTAACGCCCCTCAGGCCTCGCACGAGGAGGACCCCTGTTGCGACGAGGAAGACGCCGAGCACCTGCCAGGCGCCGAGCGCTGCACCGGCGAACGACGCACCGGCCAGGACCAGGATCGGCGCGACTCCACGCGAGATCGGGTAGACGAGGCTGAGATCCGAGCGGCTGTACGCCGCCGTCAGCAGGAGGAAGTAGGCGAGCTCGAGTGCGGCAGAACCGATGATCCAGGGCACGGCGGCAGCTTCGACATCCCATGTCGCCGCCGCGAGCGGGGCGAACAGGACCACGGAGAGCCCGAGCGCGACCGTCGTCGCCGCACGCACGTCCCGAGAGCGCGCGAGGAGGACGTTCCAGCCCGCGTGCAGGAGGGCGGCCCCGAGTGCGAGCACGAGCGCAGAGCCCGTCACGTTCAGGTGTCGAGCGTGATCGTGACGGGACCGTCGTTGACGAGCGACACCTCCATGCGCGCGCCGAACACGCCGCGGGCGACTGCGACGCCGACTCGTTCGAGGGCCTCGCAGAACCGCTCGTACAACGGCCCGGCAAGGTCGGGAGCAGCTGCACGGGTGAAGCTGGGTCGATTGCCCTTGTGAGTCTCTGCGAGGAGCGTGAACTGGCTCACGACGAGCGCCTCGCCGCCGGTCTCGAGGAGCGAACGGTCGAAACGACCCTCCTCGTTCTCGAAGATCCGAAGCCGGGCAATCTTTCCCGCCAGTCGCTCCGCCTCCACCTCGGTGTCCCCGGCAGCCACGCCGAGGAGCACGACGAGACCTGGCCCACAGGAGCCGACGACCTCGCCGGAGACGGCGACGGTAGCCTCGCGCACCCGTTGAACCACCGCGCGCACTCGGTCATTCTCGTGGCCGCTTCAGCCCGGCGCCCTCGCTACCGATAGCTACGACACATGGAAGCTGCACGCTCTCCCTGGCCGGCGCTCGGGGTGCTCTTGATCAGAGACGACCTCGTCACCCGCGAGCAGCTCGAGGAGGTCCTCGCAAGGCAGGGCGACTCCCGTGAGAAGCGCGTATCCAGCCAGCGGCTGGGAGAGTTGCTCGTCGAGAACGGCGCCGTGACGAGCGAGCAGGTCGCCCGTCTTGTCGCCGAGCAGCACGAGCTCCCCTTCGTCGACCTTGCCGACTCGGGTGTGACCGCCGCCGTCGCGACACGGCTCCCCCAAGAGCTGGCGCGGCGCTGCTCGGCGCTCCCCATCCAGACCTTCCCGGACAACTCGCTGCTCGTCGTCGTCGCCGATCCGACGAGAGTCATGTTCGACGAGCTCCGGCGAGCCCTCGGAGCTCCCATCCGCTTCGCGGTCGCAGACTCCCAAGCTCTCGAAGAGGCGATCGACTCCACGTACGCACGAGCCGACGCCGAGAGTCCCGAGGCGACGACGCTCGTCGAGGTCGAGCAGGGCCCGGAGGCCGAGCCCGACTTCGATCCCGAGCGCACGGCTGGCCCGCCGCCGAGCACCAGCCTCGCCGCAGTGGGGCCGAATCTCGATCCGGCCTGGCCGGTTCTCGGCTCCTTGCTGCTCCGCGACCGGCTCGTAACCGAGGACGAGCTCGATGCCGCCCTCGCACAGCAGCGCCTCTCGAGCACGAGGCGCCTCGGCGAGATCCTCGTCTCCCGCGGCGTCCTGACCGAGCCCGACGTCGCGCGCGCGCTCGCCGAGCAGCACGAGCTGCCGTTCGTCGAGCTGTCCGAGTACGAGATCGACCCCGCCGCGGCGTCCTTGATCCCGGTCGAGCTCGCGCTGCTCCACTGCGCCCTCCCCGTCGCGTACCGCCCCGACGGAACCCTTCTCGTCGTCGTCGCCGACCCGACGAGCGCCGTCTACTCGGACGAGCTTCGGGCGACGTTCGCGATGCCGTTCCAGTTCGCAGTCGCCGAGCGCGGGGCGATCGAGTCGGCGATCGCGTCGTTCTCGGGCGGAGTGGACACCTTCACCGAACCAGAGCACACGGAAGCAGAGCATACGGAAGCCGAGGAGACGGAAGCAGAGCTCACGGAGGCCGAGGAGACGGACGTCGACGAGACGGAGGTCGAGGCGGCGGTCGAGGACCTCGGCGCCGTGGAGACGGAGGTCGAGGCGGCGGTCGAAGACCCCGGCGCCGCGGAGGCCGTCGACGACGAGCCGACCCCGCTCTTCGCCGTCGCGGAGCCACCCGACGTCGTCCCGGACGACGAGGCCCGCCGGCCCCTGGCTGCCGAGGTGGTCCAGGAGGCGCTGGCCATGGGAGCCACTCACGTCCACTTCACGCCCCAGCCGAGCGGCCTCGTCGTGCGTGCACGGATCGACGCGATAGTGCAGGAGCTCGCGACGATCCCGCTCGAGCACCACCGTGACGTGACGACGCAGCTCGTCGCCATGGGGAACGAGGCCGCCGGCGAGGACACGGACGTCGGGCTGCGCGTCACCGTGCTCCCGACCGTGCGCGGCGAGAGGGTCACGGTCCAGGTCGTCGAGCGGGCGGCGCCGACGGCCTTCTCCGACCTCTTCGCGGAGTCGGAGGCGACGGGCATCCTGTTGAGATCCCTCCACGGTACGGGGATGGTCGTGATCGCCGGCCCGTCTGCGAGCGGAAGGACGACGACGCTCTACGCCGCGATCGACAGGCTCGCGACGCCCGAGCGCACAGTGATGACGATCGAGGACCCCGTCGAGCAGGTCGTCGACGGAATCGACCAGACCGAGGTCGACCCTGCTGCTGGGATGACCGCGTTCACGGGGCTCCGGTCGATCCTCCGCTCCGACCCCGACGTCGTCGTCGTCGGCGAGCTCGTCGACCGCGAGACTGCGCGAGCGGCGTCTCAGGCGGCACACGAAGGTCGCCTCGTGCTCACGTCGCTCGATGCGCTGAGCGCCGCGGGAGCGGTCCGGCGCTTGACCGAGCTGGGAGTCGAGCCGGCCACGGTCGCCTCCGCGGTGACATGCGTCGTTTCACAGCGGCTCGTCCACAGGATCTGCCTCGACTGCCGTGAGACCCACTACGCGACCGCCGCGGACCTCGCCGACCTCGGCCGGCCGCCCGACGAAGCGGACCGGCGGCTCCTTGCCAGAGGACGCGGCTGCACGACGTGCGAGAGCACCGGCTATCGCGACCGCATCGCGATCCTTGAGCTGCTGCCGCTGACCGACGAGCTTCGGAGGCTGGTTTCCGAGGGAGCGGCCGCTGCGGAGATCGAGCGCGCAGCCGCGGCCGCCGGCATGAGAACGTTGCACGACCAGGTGGTCGACATGTGCCTCGACGGCGTGACGACGTCGGACGAGGTGCGGCGCGTCGCGGCTTTGGGGACCGGCTAGGAGCCCTCCTAGTAGATGCTTGATCCGAGATCGAGCAGCTACTAGGGCGCGTCCGACTCGGGAGTCGTACGCGGCCGAAGCGAGCGGGCAAGCTTGAAGTGCGGGGTCGCCTCCTTCCGCCGCCCGAGCTTGACGAGGGAACGTGCCAGCGAGCGGTGTGCGAACTCGTCCGCGGGAGAGAGCTCGACCAGCGCCCGAAACTCGGCTTCCGCCTCCTCCCAGCGGGCAAGGCGGAAGTACGCGATCCCGAGCGCTTCACGGATGGACCGCGACCTCGGCTCGCGCCGTTTCGCCTTCTCGAGCGAGACGGTGGCCTGAGCGGGCATTCCGTTCCGCAGGTGCTTCCGTCCCTGCTGGAACAGGTCGTAGGTCTCGGTCACGCGCTCGACCCCCGGAGCGAGCGCAGGGAGACGAAGCCCCGGAACCGTTCCCACAGCGACAGCTCGTCCCGTGCCCGCCGCAGGACCGCCCGCAGCTCCTGTCGGGCGATGCCGGCGACGTGGCCCGCGTCGCCGGGACGCCCGAACCGTGCACGGGCCGCCGCTTCGGCGAACACACGGAGGTCGACCCCCAGCTCGCGGCTCACCGCGATGCGGAGGTCGTCGAGCGTCGCGCTCGGCGCCACCAGGATCCCCTGGTCGCGGAGGAACGCCTCGAGCTCCCGCCTGCTCGCTGTCGCTGCCCGGCGGGAGTCGCGGGTCAGGTATCGCGCTCGCCGAAGCGCTGCCTTGCCGACGCCGACCGCCGTGATCCACAGCGCCGCGAGCGCGAGGGCCAGCCCGAAGATCGATGGTCCGCGCCCGTCGGCGACGACTCCGCTCCGTGGGACGTCGGCGCTGTCGGGTCGTTCGCGCTCGAGCACGTTCGAGGCGCTGAGCTCGCCGCGGCCGAGCGCGGCGACGGCTTCCGCCGAGTCGGAGGCGAACGAGTAGTTCCCACCGAACGTCCCGCGTCCCGGCGTCGGGTCGAACGGGATCCAGCCGTGGCCTGCGAACCAGACCTCGACCCACGCGTGGGTGTCGTGATCGGTCACGACCCACTTTCCGTCCTTGGGCGAGCCGCTCGTGAAGCCGACGGCGACGCGCGCCGGAATCCCGAGCATCCGGAGCATCAACGTCATCGCCCCCGCGTAGTGCTGGCAGTAACCCGCCCTCGTCACGGTGACGAACCCGACGAGCGGTGGGCCGCTGACGCGCGGCGGCCGCTCGTCGTAGTCGAAGCCCCCGCGCTGCCGGAACCACGATTCGAGCGCAAGGACTGCCTCGTACGGCGTCGTCGCGGCACCTGCGACACGGCGTGCGGCGGCGTACACGGGCTCGTAGGCGGCGAACGGGGCATAGGCGGGGTCGTGGAGCAACGCCCGGACGACGCGCTCGCGCCCGTCCAGTCCGAACCCCGGGAACCGTCGGCTACCGAGGGTCAGATACGGATCCGCCGCAGCCGGATACCGTGGCGCAGACCGAGCCAGCGCGGCCGGTGCGGGGTCGGGCGCGTAGCTCCAGACGCGGTAGCTCTGGCCCTCGCCCAGCGGATCGCGCACGCGCAGCACCGCTCCTGAGAGGCGGAAGACCGTCCCCAACCGGCGCGAGTCCAGCGCCATCGGCGTCCCGGCGGCGGCGAGGTGGTCGTCCACCAGCGCCTTCACCTCGATTCGCTGCTCGAGCCAGTTTCCCCGGCGCGCCGCGCGCGCAGGCGTGAGCCGATCGCGTGGGATCCGGTCCGAGTCCCCGTCGACGCGCGCGAGCCAGTGCAGGTTCTCGAACCAGTGGTCGTCCGTGAAGAGGTCGAGCGTCGAAGCTCGCCAGTAGCGCGGGTGTTCCGGCCCCTCGATAGTGAGCACGACGGTCTTCGTGGGCGGGAACCGAATGCCGTCGTAGTTCGAGTCCCACGCGAACCTCACTCCGACGGGCTCCGCGCGGAGCCCGCGGAAGTCCCAGCTCTCCCAGTTCAGCGCCGCCTCACGCGCTACCGTGGTGGCCGACGACGCCCACGCGGCCCCCGCCACGACCACGGCCGCGGTCACCATGCCCGCGACGAGCGTCGGGCCCGAGCGCACCCGCATGATCAGAGGGATCGAGAGCGCAGCCGCGAGTGCCAGCGCGCCGATCGGCACTGCCATGCCGCCGACGAGCGTCGCGGGCCAGCCGGCGCCGGCGACGGTGACCGCGGCAGCTGCGACCGGGCGCGACGCTGCGACGAAGAGCGCTGCGACGAGGACGAACGCGAAGATCGCGACGAGCACGATCCCGTGCATCTCGGGGTTGCGTCCGGGCTCGAACGGGAGGAGGACGAGGTAGAAGTCGCCGATCCCGTCGACGGCAGCGTCTACGGCCGGGGCGGCGACGTGCTCGTCGCGATAGGGCAGCACCTCCCACGGCTGCGCCCCGAAGGCGAGCCATGCGACACCGAGCACTGCCACCGCAGCCGCGAGCCCGCGCAACCACATGCGCCGCACGAGCGCGGGAGCAAGAGCGAGCGCGACGACGACGAACGCCTCTCCGACGCGACGCGGCTCCTCGACGCGAAGCCACGACAGCGCGACGGCGAACGCCGGCAGAGCGCAGGCGGCGAGGATCCGAGCCCTAGGCACGGCTCAACGCCTCCTGGCGCGGCAGGTCGAGGGCCCTCCGAAGGTCCTCCCCCCTGCGCACGACGGCGACCGGGATGCCGGCCGCCGAGAGCCTGAGTGGACCGGTCGCCGCTCGGGTCGGACGCCCGGCGTAGCTCGGAGCGTCGATCCAGACGACCGAGACGAGCCGTCTCGTGGCCACGGCGAGCAGCGCCTCGATCGCCGCAGGCTCGAGGTTGGCCGTGACGACGACGAGCTCACCTGCACTCCCGAGCGGCGCCTGTTCCTGGCGAATCCAGCGCGCGAGCCCTTGAGACGCGTCCGGCTCCGCTGCTGCGAGTACGCTCAGCGCTGCACGGAAATCCCCTTCGAGAGACGTGATCTGCACGACCGTCGCGCGACGACCCGTCGTGACGAGCGTTGCCTTCCGTCCGCGAGCCGCGTACGCCCTGAGCACCGATCCTGTGGCGCGCACGGCCTCGTCGAAGCTCGACTCGGGGGGCTCGCCGGCCGCGCCGGCCGGATCTGCGTCGAGCAGCACGGCCACCGTGTCACGCGGGGCATCCTCCAGCTCCTTCACCATGAGCTGCCCCCTGCGAGCCGTGGTCGGCCAGTGCACCCGGCGGAGCGACTCGCCCTGGGTGTACTCACGCACCGAATGGAAGTCGAAGCCGGCCGGCCTGCGGAGAAGCAAGCGGCGCCCGCTTCCTCCGAGCCGCCCCGCATCGCTGAAGACCGCCTCGAGCGCGACGAGCCTGGGATAGACGACGATCGCGGTCCCGGGCAGGTCGACGGGGAGCGAAACGGTCTCGAGCCCGAGGTGGTCGCCGAGCACGAGGTGGGTGTCCGTGATCGGGAAGTGGCCTCGAGGAATGCGTCCGAGGTAGAGCTCGCCGGCAGCTCGGCGCCCGTGGCCCTCGAGCCTGCATTCGAAGGGGCCGAGTCGTCCGAGGCGTCCGTGGACGACCGCGGATCCCACCGGCACGCGTGACGCGCGCTCTGCAGCTATGCCGAGCCGGACTCTGTCTCCTTCGGTCGCAGCCTCGGGCCCCGGCTCGTAGGCGACCACCACCGGCCCGCGGACGAGCCCGGCCCAGATGCGCGCAGCTCCTGCCGCCAGCAGCAGTCCGACGCCGACGACTCCCAGTGGACGGGAGCCGAACGCGAGCGCAGCGACGGTCACGCCGACCCCGAGGAGGAACGCGCCACCGAGCTTCATGCCGGTACCGGCGTGCGGTCGAGAGCCTCCTCGACCGCCTCCTCTCCGCGCACACCGGCGGCGCGCGCCTCGGGCGCGACGATCAGCCGGTGCGAAAGCACCGGCACCGCGACCGCCTGCACGTCCTCGGGCAGCACGTAGTCGCGTCCGGCCGCGACCGCACGAGCCTTCGCCATGCGGAGAAGCGCGATGCCGGCCCGCGGGCTCGCCCCGAGCGCGAGCCTCGAGCTCTCCCGCGTGTGGTGGAGCAGCGTGACGACGTAGCGGTTGACGCTCTCCTCGACGTACACGGTGCGCGCCGCCTCGATCGCCATGAGCACGTCCTCTCGAGCCGCCACGGCGTTCAGCCGTGCGAGCGGAGGGTCGGTCGTCTGCTCGGCGAGCATGCTCGCCTCCTCGGCAAGAGGGGGATAGCCGAGCGAGAGCCTCGCCGTGAAGCGGTCGAGCTGCGCCTCGGGCAGCGGGTAGGTTCCCTCGTACTCGATCGGGTTCTGCGTCGCGACGACGAGGAACGGGAGCTCGAGAGGGTACGTCTCGCCGTCGATCGTGACCTGGCACTCCTGCATCGCCTCCAGGAGAGCCGACTGCGTCTTCGGCGACGCGCGGTTGATCTCGTCGACGAGCAGCACGTTCGTGAACACGGGTCCCGGGCGGAACTCGAACTCGTTCGTCTTCTGGCTGAAGACGTTCACGCCCGTGACGTCCGTCGGCAGGAGATCCGGCGTGAACTGGAGCCGCGAGAACGCGAGGTGCAGCGAGCGCGCGAGCGACTTCGCGAGCACGGTCTTCCCGACCCCGGGGAAGTCCTCGATGATCAGGTGGCCCTCGGCGAGAAGGCCGAGCACGCACAGCTCGAGCGTCCCACGCGGTGCGCGAACGGCCAGCTCCAGGTTCGCCACGACCCGCTCGACGACGTCGGCTGCCGCCGCGGGCGACACCGCCTCTCGCGCGGGCACGGGGTCGCTCATCTCTCCGAGAGTAGCCGCTCCACCTCGTCCAGCACCGCCGCCGCGATCTCCCGCTTGGGGGCCTTGGCGACATGCCGTTCGCCCGCATCCGAGAGAACGACGACCTCGTTCTCCGAAACGTCGAAGCCGATGTCCGTGCGGGTCACGTCGTTGAACACGAACAGGTCGGCCCTCTTTGCCAGCCGCTTCTCGCGCGCGCGCTCGACACCCGTCCCCGCGCCGTCCGCGGCGAAGCCGACGAGCACCTGCTCGGGGCGGCGGGAGGCTCCCAGCGCGGCGAGGACGTCCACCGTCGGCTCGAGCTCGACCGTCCACGCCTCGCCGTCCTTCGCGCGCTTGCTCCCGATCGGGGCCGTCGAACGGTAGTCGGCGACGGCGGCGGCCATCACGATCACGTCGGCGTCGGCCCGGGCGAGCGCCTCCCGCTCGACATCCGCAGCCGTCGGCGTGTCGACGACGGTGACGCCCGGCGGGGGCGTCACGGCGAGGTTCGCAGCGAGGAGCGTGACGTCGGCTCCGCGCGAGCTCGCCTCCGCGGCGAGCGCGACCCCCATGCGGCCCGAGGAGCGGTTCCCGAGAAACCGCACGGCGTCGAGGGGCTCCCGCGTCCCCCCCGCCGAGACGAGCACGCGACGACCGTGCAGGGGACCGTGCTCGAGCCTCCCGCCGAGCAGCTCGACGACGCGTGACGCGATCTCCTCCGGCTCGGCCATCCGCCCCATGCCGACCTCCCCCTCGGCGAGCTCGCCCTCGACGGGACCGATGAACTCGACGCCACGAGCGCGGAGGGTCGCGACGTTCTCCTGGGTGGCCGGGTGCTGCCACATGCGAACGCTCATCGCGGGTGCAACGAGCACCGGCCCAGCGTGCGCGAGCGCCGCTTCCGTGAGGAGGTCGTCGGCGAGGCCCGCGGCGAGCCGGGCGAGCGTGCTCGCGGTGAGCGGGGCGATGACGAGGGCGTCGGCGCGCTCGAGGTGCGGATACGGGTCGTCGCTCCGCGACTTCCGCGCGAGCGCGAAGAACGTCTCCGCGGCGACGAACCGCTCGGCCGCAGCGGTCAAGACAGGGTAGACGTCATGACCGGCGCGCACGAGCAGCCGCACGAGCGTGCACGCCTTGTAGGCCGCGATCCCCCCGGTGACGCCGAGCAGGATGCGTGCCACGGTGCCTCTAGGTCGGCGGGTGGTACGTGAGCTTCCCGCCGGCGATCTCTTCCATCGCCATCGTCAGGTAGTTCTTCGAGCGGGATTCGATCAGCGGCGGTGGAGCCTCGTCGAAGCCGATTCCTTCGCCGAGCTGGTGGTGGTAGTTGTTGATCTGCCGCGCCCGCTTGGCCGCGACGATCACGAGCGCGTAGCGGGAGTCGTTCGTCCGCTCGAGCAACGTATCGAGCCGTGGATGGATCATGGGCGGCTCATGGTACCTGCGGACTGGAGCTCGCATTCGACGAGGGCCGCAACCGCCGCCGCCGCGCGCTCGACGTCGTCGTTCCGCACGACGTACCGGAACCTGTGCGCCTGCTGGAGCTGCTCGCGGGCCAGCGCGATCCGCTCGCCGATCTCCCCGGTGCTCTCCGTCGCCCGCTCCCGAAGACGACGCTCGAGCTCCGCCACGTCCGAGGCGATGAAGATGGTCACGCTTCCCGTGACCTCGTCCTGCACACGGAGAGCGCCGTCGAGCTCGAGCTCGAGAACGCAGACCTTCCCCTCGTCCGAGATCCGCTCGATCTCGGAGCGCAGCGTCCCGTACCGGCGACCCGACACATACGGAACCCACTCGAGGAACTCACCGGCGGCGATCCGACGGCTGAACTCGTCGTCCGACAGGAACCAGTACTCGCGACCGTCGACCTCGCCCGCGCGCTTCGGCCTGGTCGTCGCCGAGACTGCGACCTCCAAGCCCGCGACGCGCTCGAGGAGCCCCTTGATCAGCGTCCCCTTGCCTGCGCCTGACGGTCCGGTGACGACGAAGACGGGCCGCACCGGCACCGTGTGGCTACGAGCGGTGGTTGAAGAGCTCGACGAGCTCGGTGCGTTGGCGCTCGGAGAGCCCGCCGACGGTCTTCGACTGGCTGATGCGACACTGGTTGAGGAGCCGCGCGGCCTTCACCCGGCCGAACTTGGGGACGGCCATGAGCATGTCGAAGACCTTCGCGGTCGAGACGAACTCGGGCGGGTCGAGGAGGATCGACTCGATGTGCACCTGCCCCGCTTTCAGGTCCCGTTTGAGCTGTGCGCGCCGGACGCGAACGTCGTTGGCCCTCTGAAGTGCTTCCATCCGTTGGTCGAGGGAACGCGCGGGGGCCTGGGCGTGCGTCTTCGACGTGACCATGAGCCGGACGAGTCTACCAATCCTCCACTCGTGGTCAAGCGGAACCGTTTTGACCATTTTGCAGGTCTTTTTGCGTTGCCTAGTCTGCAGACGGGGCGCGAGGGGAGGCCGATTCGTGCGCAGCTCCCCTGATCTCGGCCGCCGAGGCGTACCCTCGGGACGTGGCCTCGGCCTGGAGCTCAACGCGCACGCGACCCGGCGCGAAGGGGTCCGAGAACAGCACCGTGCCGAGGGCGACTGCACTCGCTCCGGCCGCCACGAGCTCGAGTGCGTCGCGTCCCGATGCGACCCCTCCCATGCCGACGATCGGCAGATCGACCGCTCTCGCACACGCGTAAACGCTTGCCAACGCGATCGGCTTGAGGGCCGGGCCCGAGGACCCACCCGCGCCGAGCGGGAGCCGCGGGCGAAGCGTCTCCGGGTCGAGGGCGAGCCCGCGAATCGTGTTCACCAGGGATAGCCCGTCCGCCCCCGCGGCGGCCGTTGCACGAGCGGTCTCGGCGATGTCCCAGGTTGCGGGCGAGAGCTTCGCGTACAGCGGCTTCGTCGTCGCCGCGCGCGCAGCCGCGACGAGCTCCGCTGCCGTCTCGGGCGCCTCCTCGACGTTCGGGCACGACAGGTTCAGCTCGACGGCCTCGACGCCGTCCAGCTCGTCGAGCCGCTCGCAGACGATCCGGTAATCGGTCGCGGAGAAGCCGCCGACCGAGACCCAGAGCGGGATCCCGAGCGCGTCGAGACGCGGCAGCGACTCCTCGCACCAGGCCTCGATCCCCGGGTTCTGCAGGCCGATCGAGTTCAGCATCCAGTGGTCGGTCTCGGCGATGCGCGGAGGCGGGTTCCCCTCCCTGGGAAGCGGGGTGACGGTCTTCGTGACGAACGCGTCGAGGCTCCGCGCGACGTCCGGCGCGGTGAGCGCGTCGAGACAGCCGCTCGCGTTGAGGATCGGGACGCTCACGCCTGTGGACGACCTGGCACGAAATCGACACGCATCGCACTGTGCCGAAGCGCCATGTCCAGGGTCAGACCCTCTCTTAGCACTCTGAATAACTCGCAAATACTCATAGCACCGGGCCATGCATGCAAAGACGAGTGTAGCGACCGTCTGCGTTCACAATGCAGCCGTAGCAGGCCCCGTAGCCGCAAGCCATCGGGGCCTCCCACGCGAGCTGGGCCTCGGGGACGAGCTCACGTACGGCCGCCAGCATGGGCTCTGGGCCGCAGGCGAGGACGTCTCCGGGGTCGTCCGGAAGGAGCTCGGTGACGAGCTGCGGCTCGACGACCACCTTCGCGTCTTCGAGCAGTCGCGCGGCCTCCGCGTGGTGCTCGCTCCGGAAGCCGAGGATCGCAGGCGCGCCGCTGAGCATCTCCGAGAGGTACGGCATCGGCGCGATCCCGATGCCGCCGCCGACCAGGAGCGGCCGCTCGACTCGGAGGTCGAAGCCGTTTCCGAGCGGCCCGAGCACCTGGATCGCGTCTCCGGGGCGGAGCGCGCAGAGCGCCTGGCTGCCGGGCCCGATCGGCTCTAGCAGGAACGCGAGCTCGCCCGGCGGCGCCTGGCACAGGCTCATCGGGCGGGGCAGCACTCTTCCGGGTGCCTCGAGCATGAAAAACTGGCCGGGAGTCCCCGGCTCGAGCCCACCCCGCTCCAGCCGGAGCAGGGTGTACGGCCCGACCGCGTCCTTGGCGTCGACGCGCAACCGCTCCCGCCGAGCCACCCGGCTCCCGAGCACCAGACCGGTACCTGGCGTCGACCCGCCCTCACGTGCGCCCGTCGCGGTCGAGGGCGACTGCTGTGGCGACGACGCGCCGTTCATGCCTCGATGCCGATGCGTTCCTGGAGGGAGAGGGCGCTTTCGGCACGAGCGTTCGCGATCGCGTGCACGGCGGCCGCGGCACCCGAGATGGTCGTCACGCAGGGCACGCGTGCCACGAGGGCCGCCTCGCGAATGAGGTAGCCGTCGGCGCGGGCCCCGCTGCCCTGGGGCGTGTTGATGACGAGATCGCAGCGACTGCGGCGCACGAGGTCGACGACCGTGGCCTCGTCGGCGACGGCGTCCGCCACCTTCGCGACGTCCCCGATCTCGAGCCCCGCCGCCCGGAGGGTGCGAGCCGTCCCCTCGGTGGCGACGAGCTCGAAGCCGAGGCCCGCCAGGGCGGCGGCGACCGCGACGGCCGCCGGCTTGTCCTCGTCGCGCACAGAGAGGAATGCCGTTCCGGACGTCGGTAGAGGCCGTCCCGCAGCTCGCTCAGCCTTCGCTAGGGCCGTCGGGAGGTCGGCGGCGCTCGCCATGACCTCGCCGGTCGACCGCATCTCGGGCCCGAGAACGGGGTCCGCGCCCGGGAAGCGACCGAAGGGCAACACCGCCGCCTTCACGCTCACATGTGCGGGGCGTGGTGTCGGGAGCGCGAGGTCACGAAGCTTCTGCCCGGCAGCGAGCCTGCAGGCCGCGTCAACGAGGTTGATCCCGATCGCCTTGCTCGCGAACGGGACGGTGCGTGAGGCGCGTGGGTTCGCCTCCAGCACGTACACCGTGCTGTCGGCGATGGCGAGCTGAACGTTCAGGAGACCGACGACGCCGAGTGCGGGCCCAAGCCGCCTGACGACGTGCTCGACCTCGAGCGCGGCGGCAAGGGTCAGCGACGGAGCCGGCAGCACGCACGCCGAGTCGCCGGAGTGGACTCCCGCCTCCTCGACGTGTTGCATGACGGCGGCGATGTAGACCTCGTCGCCGTCACAGAGAGCGTCGACGTCGAGCTCGATCGCGTGCTCGACGAAGCGGTCGAGGAGGACTGGGCCGTGGACAGCCCCCATCGCCGCCTCGAGCTCGAGGTCGTCGTAGCAGACCCGCATCGCGCGGCCGCCGAGGACGTACGAGGGCCTAACGAGCACCGGATAGCCGATCTCCTCGGCGGCGGCGCTGGCTTCCTGGGCGTTCGAGGCGATCGCCCACGGCGGGCAGCGGACGCCGAGCTCCTCGGCCAAGGAGCCGAAGCGCTCGCGATCCTCCGCGAGATCGATCGCGTCGTGCGGCGTCCCGAGGATCTTGTAGCCGCCCTCCTCGATCGAGCGTGCGAGCCGGAGCGGCGTCTGGCCCCCGAACTGCGTCACGACGCCCACGGGTTGCTCGCGGTCGCACACCGCCAGCACCTCCTCCGGCGAGAGCGGCTCGAAGTAGAGCCGGTCCGACGTGTCGTAGTCCGTGGACACGGTCTCGGGGTTGCAGTTGACCATCACCGCCTCGTAGCCGAGCTCGCGAAACGTCTGCGCGGCGTGGACGCAGCAGTAGTCGAACTCGATTCCCTGGCCGATGCGGTTCGGGCCGGAGCCGAGGATCACGACGCGCGGCTTGCCCGCCTCCGGGAGGGGCTCGTCCGTCTCGCCCCACGTCGAGTAGAAGTAGTTCGAGGCCGCCTCCACCTCGCCGGCGCAGGAGTCGACCCGCCGGAACGCCGGGCGGAGGCCCTGCTCGTGGCGGAGGCGGCGAACCTCGTCGCCGCGGAGGTCGAGCGCAGCGCCGATCGAGTCGTCGCCCCAGCCGGCGCGCTTCGCACGCAACAGGTCCCCGGTCGCGAGCTCTCGCTTCGCATGCTCGAGCTCGCCCCGAAACCACGGATGGAGGCCGTCCGGAAGTTCCTCGAGGCTCGCCCAGGGCGTGGGCGCTCCCGGCTCGAGCTCTCTGGACCCGAACGCCTTCAGGAACGCCTCGCTGAACGTCCTGCCGATCCCCATCGCCTCGCCGACGGACTTCATCTGCGTACCGAGCCTGCGGTCGGCCCCGGGAAACTTCTCGAACGCGAAGCGCGGGAACTTCACCACGACGTAGTCGAGCGTCGGCTCGAAGCTCGCCGGCGTCGTCTTCGTGAGGTCGTTCGGGATCTCGTCGAGCGTGTAGCCGACCGCGAGCTTGGCCGCGACCTTGGCGATCGGATAGCCGGTCGCCTTCGACGCGAGCGCGGAGGAGCGTGAGACCCGAGGGTTCATCTCGATGACGCGCAGCTCTCCCGTCTCCCGGCTGCGCGCGAACTGGATGTTCGATCCGCCGGTCTCCACCCCAACCGCCCTGATCACAGCCGCGGAGGCGTCGCGAAGCTCTTGGTACGCCTCGTCGGAGAGCGTCATCTGCGGCGCGACCGTGACGGAGTCGCCGGTGTGGACGCCCATCGGATCGAGGTTCTCGATCGAGCAGACGACGACCACGTTGTCCGCGCGATCCCGGATCACCTCGAGCTCGAACTCGTCCCAGCCCCGAACCGACTCCTCGACGAGCACCTGGCCGATCGGGGACTCGGCGAGGCCGCGCTCGACCTGGAGCTCGAGCATCGTCTCCTCCTCGGCGAATCCGCCGCCGTGGCCGCCGAGCGTGAACGCCGGCCTCACGACCGCAGGAGCCGCGATACCGGCCACCTGATCGACGGCGGTGACGATGATCGAGGACGGAACACGCAGGCCGCACGACTCGACGGCGGCCCTGAACTCTTCGCGATCCTCGGCTCGCCTGATGACCTCGACCGGCGCGCCGATCAGCTCGATGCCGAGCTCGTCGAGGATCCCCGCCTCCGCGAGCGCGACGGCGAGGTTGAGCGCCGTCTGCCCGCCGAGGGTCGGCAGCAGCGCGTCCGGCCGCTCGCGCTCGAGAACGGAGGCCACGCTCTCGAGGTCGAGTGGCTCGATGTACGTGCGGTCGGCGAAGCCCGGATCTGTCATGATCGTCGCCGGGTTCGAGTTGACGACGATCGTCCGGTACCCGTCCTCCCGGAGCACCTTGAGCGCCTGGCAGCCCGCATAGTCGAACTCGCAGGCCTGGCCGATGACGATCGGCCCCGAGCCGATCACGCAAACGCTCTCGAGGTCGCGTCTCGCAGGCATCAGGACTTCAGCTCCTCGACCCAGCGCCGGAG
>JBOHBD010000357.1:0-5242 GCA_050698195.1 Gaiellaceae bacterium | reverse complement strand
GGGCGTATCCGCGCACCGAGCCGCTCGCGGCACAACGGGTGAGCGCCACGCGCAGGCGCCGTCCTCCACCGAGCCTCGCCCGACTCGAGACCGAGACGGCGCTCGGAGTCGGGGGCGCCTTCGACTTCCACCACCGACTCCGGCCTCGGCTCCGCGAGCTCGCGCAGGGGCTGCTCGAGACCCGGCGCCGGGTCTCTCTCGACGCCGAGCCGGACGCCGCCCGCCGGATTCTCGGCGACGAGACGTGGAGCCTCGTGAGGCAGGACCGCCCGCCTCCGGAGGACCGCCTGGCACGAGGCATCCCTCCTGACGATCTCCGTCGCGCCGTCGAATCGCTGGAGCGGGTCTGACGGCAATGGAGCTCGAACGCGTCCACGAGCTCTCCGGGCAGGTGCTCGACGAGGTCGAGCGCGCCGTCGTCGGCAAGCGCGAGCCGCTCGAGCTCGTCCTCGTGGGGTTTCTGGCGGACGGCCACGTCCTGCTCGAGGACTACCCCGGCCTCGCCAAGACGCTCGCCGCACGCTCCTTCGCGCAGGCTCTGAGCATGCGCTTCACGCGGATCCAGTTCACGCCCGACCTGATGCCCTCCGACGTCACCGGCTCCTCGATCTGGAACCAGCGGGAGACCGACTTCGAGTTCCGGCCGGGCCCGATCTTCACGAACCTGCTCCTCGCGGACGAGATCAATCGAGCTCCGCCGAAGACGCAGGCGGCGCTGCTCGAGGCGATGCAGGAGCGCCAGGTGACGATCGAGGGCGAGACGCACCGGCTCGAGCCGCCGTTCCTCGTCATCGCGACGCAGAACCCGATCGAGTACGAGGGCACGTACCCGCTACCCGAGGCTCAGCTCGACCGCTTCCTCCTCCGCACCGCGTTCGGGTACCCGAGCCGCGAGGACGAGGTCGAGGTGCTCGGGCGCCGCATCGAGCGGCAGGCGGACGAGATCGAACTCCGACCCGTCGTCGACCGAGAGACGCTGCTCGAGATGCAGCGCTCGATCGAGCAGGTCCACGTCGCGGAGAGCGTCCGGCGCTACTGCGTCGACGTCGTCGCGGCCACACGGGAGTCCCAGAGCTCGGCGGTCGGGGCGAGCCCGCGGGGCAGCCTCGCACTGCTCAAGCTCGCGCGCTGCAAAGCGGCGCTGGCGGGGCGCGACTACGTGCTGCCCGACGACGTCAAGGCGGTCGCCGTCTCTGCGCTCGCACATCGCCTCGTCCTCCGGCCCGAGCTGTGGGTGCAGAGGGTCTCGGCCGAGGACGTCGTCCGGGACGTGCTCGCCGGTGTCCCGACGCCGGTTGCAGAGGAAATCGCGGCGCCGACGTGAAGCGCAGGGGAAGCTCGCGCCTCGAGGGCTACGCCGTCGTAGCCGCAGTCGGGCTCGTCGCCGCCCTCGCGCTGCGCCGGCCGGAGCTCGCGGTCGCGGTCGCACCCTTCGCGCTGGTGCTCGCGGCCGGCACGGCTGCTGCGCGCGACCCGAACGTCGACGTGCACGTGACGCTCGGATCCGACCGTACGCTCGAGGGTGCCGAGGTCGAGGCCCAGATCGCAGTGCGGGCAGACGGTCCCGTCGACCGCCTCGAGCTCCTGCTCGAGCTGCCCGACGGCATGGACGCGGTCGAGGGCGACCTCGCATCGGCGTTCCGGTTCGCGCACGGCGAGGAGCGCGTCGTCCCGCTTCGCCTCCGCTGCAAGCGCTGGGGCCTCTACCAGGTCGGAGAGGTCGTTGCGCGGGCACGCGACCCGTTCCGGCTCGTCACCTGGGAGGAGCGGTTCCGCACCATGCACGAGCTGAAGGCCTACCCCCGCCCCGAGTCGCTGAGCCGCATCCTCTCTCCGATCGAGACGCAGGCGTTCAGCGGAAGCGAGGTCGCACGGGTCAAGGGCGACGGGATCGAGTACGCCGACATCCGCGACTACGTGCCCGGCGATCGCTTGCGCTCGATCAACTGGCGCGCCTCGGCGCGCAGGGGAAGCCTCGTCGTCAACGAGCGGCATCCCGAGCGAAACACCGACGTCGTCCTCTTCGTGGACAGCTTCGCCGACGTCCTCGCCGAGGGTCGGAGCACGCTCGACGACGCGGTGCGCGCGTCCGCGACGCTGGCGGCCCGGTACCTCGAGCGCCGTGACCGGGTGGGCCTCGTCGCCTTCGGCGGCATCCTGCGCTGGCTCCGCCCCGGGATGGGGTCGTCGCAGCGCTACCGGCTGATCGAGACGCTGATCGAGACCGGGGTCGCCCCCACCTACACGTGGCGCGACGTCAACCTCATTCCCGCACGGATCCTGCCTCCCAAGGCGCTCGTCGTCGGCTTGACGCCGCTCGTCGACCCTCGCTTCGTCACCGCCCTCGAGAACCTGCGGGCGCGCGGCTTCGACCTCGTCGTGGTCGAGGTCGACCCGGTGAGCCTCGCCGAGCCGGGCCGGAGCCAGGTCGAGGGTCTCGCCTACCGCCTCTGGATCCTCGAGCGCGAGGCGCTTCGCGCCCGCCTCCAGCGCCTCGGGATCGGTATCGCGCGCTGGGGCGACGACGTCTCGCTCGAGACCGCACTCGAGGGGGTGAGGACGTACAGGCGCTACGCGCGGATCGCACGCGTATAGGCGCCGGCATGGGCTCCGTCGCCTGCGCGGCGGGACTCGCGGCGCTGCCGCTCGCGCGCGCCGACGACGAGGCGCTCGTCGAGATCGGCTTCCGGGTCGTGGCCGTCGCGCTTCTCGCGCTCGTCGCCGGGATCGTGCTCGGGCGGCCGTCGCTCCTCCCGGCGTCCCTCGTCCTGCTCGGAGGCCTCTACGGCGCCGAGCTCGCGGTGGACGACGCACCGTTGGACGCGGCGGCGCCGCTGGCCGCCGCCGGTCTGCTCGTGGCCGCGGAGCTCGGGTACTGGTCGATCGAGGAGCGGGGACTG
This sequence comes from Gaiellaceae bacterium, assembly GCA_050698195.1. Taxonomy (GTDB): domain Bacteria; phylum Actinomycetota; class Thermoleophilia; order Gaiellales; family Gaiellaceae; genus GMQP-bins7. The sequence continues at coordinate 2,342 of JBOHBD010000357.1, read as the reverse complement.
GTGCAGACCATTCCGGGCGAGGGGCTCCGCCGGCTCGCCTTCGTCGCGACGCTGGGACTGGGGGCGCTGCTCCTCGCCGCGGTGCTCCTCGTGCTCGTCGACGCGGTACGCGCGGGCGGCCTGGCGGTCGATCTCCTCGGCGCCGCGGCCGCCGCGGCCGCCTTGCTCGCGGTCGTTCTCCTCGCGCGCCGCGGAACCGCCTAGCGGAACGCCTCGTCCAGATGATCCGAAAGGGTGATGCCGAGAGTCCTGTAAGCACCGATCTAGCCGGGAGTGAACCGGCTTCTCGTCATGCTTCTGTGCGCCGCCGCAGCCTTCTGCGCCGTCGGCGCGGCGGCGGCCACGCAAGGCTCGGAGCGACGCGCGGGGATCGCGAGCCTCCTCGTGGAGCGCATCAACGCCTTTCGTGCCGAGCGCGGCCTGGCGCCCGTGCGTCCCGCACCGTCGCTGCGCTTGGCAGCCCTGTCGCACACGCGGGACCAGACGAGGAGAGGCGTCTTCGCGCACCGCTCTCCGGACGGCACGCCGTTCGCGGACCGCATCGCCCGCTTCTACGGAAAGCGCGGATTCACCCGCTGGAGCGTCGGGGAGAATCTCCTCTTCGGACCGGTCTCGATCGGCCCTGACGAAGCCCTCGAGGCATGGCTCGCCTCACCGCCGCACCGCCGGCTGCTCCTCGAGCCGCGCTGGCGCGACGTCGGGATCGTCGCGCTCGTAGCGGACGCGGCGCCAGGCGACTTCGGCGGCCGCAACGTGGTCGTGATCACGTCGGACTTCGGCGCCCGAGTCCGCTAGCCGGAAGTCACAGCCGGTTCGCGAGGGTGCGCAGCTGCGCCCTGAGCTTCGCGACGACCAACATGTCGAGCCGGGCCTTGTCGACCTCCAGCCGCAACTGCTCCGCGTACATGTTCATCTGCTCGTAGACTCGCCGCATCCGCTCGTAGCGCACCGGCTGGCGGGCGCTGCCGCTCGCCTTCGGCCCGACGGTGTCCTCGGCGCCACGGTTCGTCGCCTCCGGCACCGAGCTCGGAACGCCCGCGGGCGAGCCGATGCCTCCGCTGGTCGCGATCAGCGCAGTCGCAATCACGAGGCTCGCTGCGACACGTTCGAATCTTCGTGCCGACAGGACCGTCATACCGCTAGGACCCGTACGCGACCACTGTTCTTCCCTCGGCAAGAGGGAACGGATGCTGCAAAGCCCCTGGAGCGGGCCTCTAGCTCGGAGCGCCCTCTGGGGGCGGCGGCTGCATGGCCGTGCCGGGGATCGGGCGCGGCTGCGGCTTGAGCTTCGGCCGCTTCTCGGCGTCGGGCTCGGGCTCCGCGAGCGCCGGTACCTCCTCCGGGAAGACCGTCTCCTCCGACTCGCCGGCGAGCAGGCGCTCGAACTGGTCCTTGTCGATCGTCTCGCGCTCGATCAGGATCGCCGCGAGCCGGTGCAGATCGTCCATGTGCGCCCGGAGCACGGTATGCGCGGACTGGTGGGCCTCCTCGATCACGCGCCGGATCTCGTCGTCGATCTCCTTCGCGATCTCATCGGAGTAGTCGGGCTCGGAGCCCATGTCGCGGCCGAGGAAGGGCATCTCGTGGTTCCGGCCGAGGACTCGCGGGCCGAGCTTCTCCGACATGCCGAAGCGCATCACCATCTGCTTCGAGGTCGCGGTGACGCGCTCGAGGTCGTTCGCCGCGCCCGTCGTAACCTCGTGGAAGACGAGCTCCTCCGCGGCGCGGCCGCCCAGCGTCATCGCGAGCTCGTCCATCAGCGCGGACTTCGTGGTCAGGTAGCGGTCCTCCGTGGGCAACGAGATCGTGAGACCGAGCGCCTGGCCGCGGGAGACGATCGTGATCTTGTGGACCGGGTTCGTGTTCTCGAGGTAGTGGCCGACGAGGGCGTGGCCCATCTCGTGGTAGGCCGTGATCTTGCGCTCCTTCTCGCCGAGCAGCCGGGCCTTCTTCTCGGGGCCGGCGATCACGCGCATGATCCCCTCCTCGAGCTCCTCCTGCTCGATCGTTTTCTTCCCACGGCGCGCCGCGAGCAGCGCAGCCTCGTTGACGAGGTTCGCGAGATCGGCTCCGGTGAAGCCGGGCGTGCCGGCCGCCATCGTGTCGAGGTCGACCTCGGATGCGAGCGGCTTGCCCTTCACGTGCACCTCGAGGATCTTCTTGCGCCCGCTGCGGTCGGGTCGGTCGACGACGATCTGCCGATCGAAGCGTCCCGGGCGGAGGAGGGCCGGGTCGAGGATGTCCGGCCGGTTCGTGGCGGCGATCAGGATGATGTTGTCCTTCAGCTCGAACCCGTCCATCTCGACGAGGAGCTGGTTCAGCGTCTGCTCGCGCTCGTCGTG
>JBOHBD010000356.1:0-9069 GCA_050698195.1 Gaiellaceae bacterium | reverse complement strand
GTGCGCGGGATCGGCGTCGCGGTCATGTGCAGGACATGCGGGCTGCGGCCCTCGGCAAGCGCGCTTCGCTGCCCCACCCCGAAACGATGTTGCTCGTCGACGACGACCACGGCGAGATCGCAGAAGTCGACCTCCTTCTGGATCAGGGCGTGCGTGCCGACGACGAGGAGCGCATCGCCGGAGGCGATCAACTGCCGCACGGCGGCGTGCTCGCGCGCGCGAAGCGAGCTCGTCAGAAGCGAGACCCTGAGCCCGATTTCACCGCACAGCTCCTCGATCGTCAGGAAGTGCTGCTCGGCGAGCGTCTCCGTCGGCGCCATCAGCGCCGCCTGGCGCCCCGTCTCGACGGCGCGGAGGAGCGCGTACAGCGCGACGACGGTCTTCCCCGAGCCGACGTCCCCCTGCAACAGCCTCTGCATCGGCGTCGACCGGGCGAGATCGCCGTCGATCTCGGCGATCGCGCGCTCCTGATCCCGCGTGAGGGTGAACGGCAGGGACGCCCGATAGCGCTCGATCACCTCCCCGGGCCCCGAGAGTGGCTCCGCGGACGCGCGCGCGCGGGCGGTGGCGGTCCGCGCGAGCGCGAGCTGGAGGACGAGCAGCTCCTCGAAGGCGAGCCGAGCCCGCCCTGCCTCGGCCTCGTCGAGCTCTCGCGGGCGGTGCAGCGCCGTGAGCGCGTCTGCGCGGAGCGGAAGGCGTTCGCGCGTCCGGAGTCGCGCCGGCAGCGGCTCCCCGGCGTCGCGTACGAGCTCGAGCGCCTGGGCCCGGAGCTCACGGAGCTTCTTCTGCGAGACGTCCTCGCTCGCCGGGTAGACGGGAGCGAAGTCGGCTGTCGCGACCTCACCCTCGAGGTCGTACGAGGCGACGGCGAACCCGAACTTGTTCGCGCGCCCACGCAGCCGCACGTGCGTCCCCGGCGACAGCCTCCCTTCGAGCCAGGGCTGGTTGAACCAGGTGGCCTTGATCTCGCCCGTGTCGTCCGTGACGCGCGCGGTCAGGAGCTTGAGTCTCCCCCGGCGTCGGCTGGACACCAACTTCACCACGACCTCGATGACCGCCTCCTCGTCGCCGAAGAGGTCGCAGACCCGCTTCGCCGGGGCCGGCCCCTCGTAGCGGCGGGGACGCTGCCAGAGAAGGTCGCCGACCTGCTCGATCCCGATGCGCGCGAGCCGTCGTACGAGCGCCGGGCCGACACCGTTCAGCGCGTCCGCCGATGCGAGGAGGCGCTCCGGCCGGGCTGCGCTCCGCGGCCGAGGCCACACGTCCGGCGGGTCCAGGCCGGCGAAGCCGACCGGCAGCCGCACGGCGGTATCGCTCGCCTTGGACACGCGGTCCACTATAGGTCCCGGTCCGGCGGCTCCGCGCGCCGGTCAGGAGACGTGGAGCTCGTAGTCCCAGCCCTCCTGCCAGGCGAACGGCGCGGCGACGAGCTCTTCGAGCGGCGTGCCGGTGAGCAGGTGATCGAGCGCCCAGCGGGTCGCCGAATGGCCGATGACGAGCACGCGCGTGCCGTCGAGCTCGGGCGACAGATCGTCGAGGAAGCCCTGCACGCGCTCGACCACCTGGCGATAGCTCTCGCCGCCCGGGAACGGCTCGTCGACGCGGTTGGAGCGCTCGGCCTCGAGGAGCGCCGACGGCATGCCGTTCAGCTCCCCGTAATTGCACTCCCGCAGACGAGGGTCCCGGCGGATCGGAACGTCGCAGGCCTCGAACGCGAGCTCTGCTGTCTCGACGGCCCGCGCGAGATCCGAGGTGAAGACAGCAGTGAGACCGTCGCGTCGCCGTCTCTCGCCCAACGCACGCGCGAGCGATCTGCCGCGCTCGGAGAGCCGGCCGTCCAGCCAGCCGGTCGCGATCCCGTTCTCGTTGTCGGTGCTGATCGAATGCGTCTCGAAGACGATCTCGACGCTCACATCCACAGCGCTCAGTCGTCCTGGAACCAGAAGAACCCGACCGTCCCGGGTCCCGCGTGCGTGCTCACGACCGCTCCCAGCGTCGCCGTGAACTCGATCTCCGCCTTCGGGCGGACGCGCCAGACGAGCTCGCTGAGCGTGCCAACCCACTCGGGCGCGTCGGCATGTGCGATCGCGACGCGGAGCCCGGGCTTGTCCTCGGTCGCGGCCGCGAAGCGGCGCTCGAACTCGGCGAGTGCCTTCTGGCGACCCCGTACGCGCGCAACGGGGACCACCTCGCCCTCCTGGATCGCGAGCACCGGACGGATGTTGAGGAGCGACCCGGCGAGGGCTGCCGCGCGCCCGATACGTCCTCCACGCTGGAGGTACTCGAGCGTCTCGACGGTGAACACGACCCCGCAGTCGCGGTGGAACCGCTCGACGAGCGCGGCGATCTCGACGTCCGTCGTGCCGCGCGCAAGGCGACGCTGGATCGCATGCGCGAGCATCGCGATCGCGAGCGAGGCGCTCCTCGAGTCGACGACGCGAACACGATCGCCGCCGAGCTCCTGCGCGGCGAGCTCCGCGCTCTGCAACGTTCCCGACACCTTCGCCGAGACGTGCAGCGAGTAGATCCGCTCGTAGCCGGCGAGGCTCTCGTACACCGTCAGGAAGTCTTGCGGCGACGGCTGGGCCGTCGCCGGGAGCACCGGCGACGAGCGCAGCTTCGAGAAGAAGTCGGCGGGGCCGAGCTCCACGTAGTCGCGATAGGTGTCTTCCCCGAAACGCACGTACAGCGGTACGAAGCGCATGTTCGGGAAGCGCGAAGCGGCCTCCGGGTAGTCGGAGGTCGAGTCGAGGACGACAGCCGTGTTCTCGGTGGCGAGGTTCACTCCGCAATCCTCCCAGAGGCCGACGCGCGCACCGCACGGACGAGCGCGTCGACTCCTTCGTCCTTGCGTACGAGCGTCGCCTCCGACGCGCGGGCTGCCGCGTGCTCGTCCTTGCCTGCCGAAGCGCTCAGAAACACGACGGCGGCCTCGGGACAGCGTTCCCGTACGTCCGCCGCCGCTTCCGCACCGTCGACGTCCGGCAGCCGGTAGTCGATGACGACCACGTCCGCTCCGAGCTCCGCACAGGCGGCAGCCGCCGAGCCCCCGGTCGCGACCGCGCCGACGACCTCGAGCCCGTCGTACCGGGCGAGCAGGAAGACGAGCGACTCCCGGTAGACGTCCGAGTCCTCGACGAGCAGCACCCGGATCGGTCTCTCCACCCCTCCTCACTCCGCAACCACGAGCAACGGGTAGTGCGGCTGTCCTCCCTCGTGCACCTCGACGTCGATACCGGGGTGGGCGCGGTCGACCGCCGTCAGGAGCTCGTCGACCGAGGGAGCGTCCTCTCCCGTCAGGATGGCGAGCCACCCCCGTTCGCCTTCGAGGACGCGGCGGACGACCTCCAGCGCGACGTGCTCGAGGCTCTCGTCGGCTACGACCGGCGTGTCCCCGACGAGCCCTAGGTACGCGCCCTTGCGGATCTCGACGCCGTCGAGCGACGCGTCACGAGAGGCGACCGTGACCTCACCCGTCGCGACCGACGCGAGCGCATCGAGCATCGCCGCTTCGTTCTCCTCCGGTGAGAGCGTCGGGATGTAGCGAACGACGGCCGCGAATCCGGCCTGCACCGAGCGGGACGGGATGACCCGCACGGGCTTCGAGCTGAGGCCCGCCGCCTGCTCTGCGGTGAGGACGACGTTCGAGTTGTTCGGGAGCACGAGCACCTCGTCGGCCGGAGTCGCCTCGATCGCTTCGACGATCTCGGCGGCGGAAGGGTTCATCGTCTGGCCTCCCTCGATGACGCGCGTCGCGCCGAGGCTCTCGAAGAGGCGCCGGTTCCCCTGTCCCGGGGAGACGACCACGAGCCCCGTCTCGAGGGTGGCGAGCGTCGGCAGGCTGCCTCCCGCCGACTCGACGAGCCGGGCCTCCCGCTGGGAGGTCTGGGTGTGCATGTTCGCGATCTCGACGCCCTCGACCACGCCCGCCGCCGTCCCGGCCGACAGGGCCGCGCCGGGCTCGTCCGTGTGGACGTGCACCTTCAGTGCAGTCTTGTCGCCGACGACGAGGAGGGAGTCACCGAGCCGCTCGAGGGTGCTCTCCAGCGCGGCCTGGTCGAGCTCCTCGCCCTCGACGACGAACACCGTGCAGTACCGGTACTTCGAGAGCTCCTGGTGGATAGCGTCGAAGCCGAGCGCCTCGCCCGCGACCGGCGCCTCCGGCAGGTCCTCACCGGCCATCGCGAGGGCGAGCCCTCGCGTGATCTCGACGAGTCCCGCGCCACCCGCGTCCACGACGCCGGCTTCGCGAAGGACCTCGAGCATCTCCGGCGTTCGCGCGAGGGCGTCCTCGCCGCGCGCGAGTATCGCGGCGAGGAGCTCGGGCGGAGCGAGGCGCCGGCTCTCCTTCCTCTCCCCCTCCTCGGCCATCTCGCGGATGACCGTGAGCATCGTCCCCTCGACAGGGCGCTTGACCGCGCGATACGCGGCGTCGCTCGCTCCGCGGAACGCGCGGCGCAGGCGCGGCGTGCTCACGTCGTCGGACCGCCCGAGGACGTCGACGAAGCCGCGGACGATCTGCGAGAAGATGACACCCGAGTTCCCGCGGGCACCCATCAACGCCGCCCGGGAGAGCTCCCGTGCAACGGCCTCGCTTCCCTGGGCGTTCGACTCGTCGAGCGCCTCGACGATCGAGCGCAGAGTGAGCACGAGATTCGTCCCGGTGTCCCCGTCCGGCACGGGATACACGTTCAGATCGTCGATCCGCCGGCGGTGCGCTTCCAGGTTCTGGAGGGCCGCGCGCGAGAGCTCGCGGACGGTCTCGAGCTCCATCAGCGCCGTCCTCTCACTCCGTCGATGCGGACCTCGAGCGCGGCGACCGGCATCCCGACCATCCGGTCGAGCTCGTACAGGACGCGCGACCGCACCGCCGTCGCGACCTCCGAGAGCCTGAGGCCGCGCTCGACGACGATGCGGAGCTCGATCGCGAGACCGTCGTCGCTCCTGGAGACGTCGACGCCCTTCCTGATGCCCCACGGGAGGAGCCGCGTCCAGCGGCTGCTGCCCGCAAGGGCAACCACGCCGTAGCTCTCGGCGGCGGCGTAGCCGACGATCTGCTCGATCGCCCCGCTCGAGACCGCGATCCGGCCGCGGCTGGACGCGACCACGTCGTACTGCCGCTCCACGGCGCGAAGCGTAGTACGGGCCGGTCTAGAGGGCCTTCTGGACCTTGCCGGCCTTGAGGCAGCGCGTGCAGACGTACGCGCGGGTCGGGCGACCCTCGAGGAGAACGCGGACGCGCTGCAGGTTCGGGTTGAAGCGCCGCCGCGTGGCGACCATCGAGTGGCTCCGGTTGTTCCCGAAGCCGGGTTTCTTCCCGCAGATGGCGCAGACCTTCGACATGCGGCCGAGCAGTGTACCGATACGGCCTAGCGCGACGCGGCGGCGCGAAGGTGCGAGAAGACGTCGGCCATCTCGAGGGCGCTGCGAACGGCCTCCGCACCTTTCTCGATCCGCGCGTCTGCCTGCTCGACGCGCTCGAGCGTGAGGACGCCGAACGAGACGGGAACGCCTGTCTCGAGCGCGGCGAGCTGGAGCCCGCTGGCAGCCTCGTTCGCGACGTAGTCGAAGTGCGGCGTGTCGCCACGGATGACACAGCCGAGCGCGACGATGCAGGCGAAGCGGCGGGTCTTGGCGAGCGCCGTGGCGGCGACGGGCAGCTCGAACGCCCCCGGGACGACCATGATCGTGATCGCCTCACGGCGCACCTCCGCGGCATCGAGCTCCTCGAGCGCGCGCGAGAGAAGCCGCGACGTGACCTCTCCGTTGAACCGCGAGACGACCACGCCGACCGCGCGCCGCCCACCGTCGGCCGCGCCCTCGAGGACCGCGTACCCCTCGGGAATCTCGAGCTCGCCGGCGGCGTGCTCGAGAGACAACGGCGCCACCGCGATCGCCGCGTCCCCTTCCGGCTCGGCCGGACGCTCGAGCTCGAAGCGCTCCGGCGTCTCGAGGTCGAGCTTCGGCTCGGGGCGGGCCTCTGCCGCATCTGCCGCCTCGGCCGCCTCGCCCTCCTCGGCCGCCTCGCCCTCCTCGGCCTCCTCGCCCTCCTCGACCTCCTCGGCCTCCTCGGCCTCGGGTGCAGCCTGCTCGGGAGCCGCCGAGCCCCAGGCGGGCCCCGCGTCGTCCTCCGGCTCGGGCTCCTCGACGGCCCGAGGCCAGTCCGAAAGCACGTTCTCGCTTGATTCGTCGATGTCGCGGTTCATGTGTCGGGCCCGGTGTCGGGCTCGGACTCGGGCTCGAGGCGGACGCCCTGGTGGTGGAGCTTCGTGATCGTGTGCCCCAGCTTCTCACGCTTGGCGGCCAGATAGCGGGCGTTCTCTGGCTGCGGCTCGACCTCGATCGGCACCTGCTCGACGACCGTGAGGCCGAACCCGTCGAGCCCGCTGAGCTTCGCCGGGTTGTTCGTGAGAATGCGGATCGTCGACAGGCCGAGATCGGCGAGGATCTGGTTCCCGATGCCCCATTCGCGCGCGTCGGCCGGGAAGCCGAGCTCGAGGTTCGCCTCGACCGTGTCCAGCCCGTTCTCCTGGAGCTCGTACGCCTTCAGCTTGTTGAGGAGCCCGATCCCGCGCCCCTCCTGGGCCATGTACAGGAGCACGCCGCGACCCTCGGCCTCGATCCGGGCGAGTGCCTGCTCGAGCTGCTCGCCGCAGTCGCAGCGCAGGGAATGGAAGACGTCGCCGGTGAGGCACTCGGAGTGGACGCGGACGAGGATGTTCTCTGCGCCGTTTACCTCGCCCTTCACGAGCGCGATGTGCCGCTTGCCGTCCAAGAGCTCGCGGTACGCGACCGCCTGGAACTCCCCGTACTCGGTCGGGAGATGCACGGACACGACCCGCTCGACGAGCTTCTCCGTTCGGCGCCGGTACTCGATGAGGTCGGCGACGGTGATCATCTTCAGCCCGTGCCGCCCGGCGAAGGTGGCGAGATCGGGTACCCGAGCCATCGTGCCGTCCTCGTTCATGATCTCGCAGACGACCCCGGCCGGGTTCAGACCCGCGAGGCGCGCGAGGTCCACGGCGGCCTCGGTCTGCCCGGCTCGCTGGAGGACGCCCCCCGGCTTGGCGCGGAGCGGGAAGACGTGGCCCGGCTGGACGAGGTCGTTCGGGGTCGAGCCGGGGTCGATCGCAACCTGGATCGTGCGCGCGCGGTCGTGGGCGGAGATTCCCGTGGAGACGCCCTCGCGCGCCTCGATCGAGACGGTGAACGCGGTGCCGAGCGGCGTCTCGTTGCGTTCGGTCATCGGGCGCAGGTTCAGCTCGTCACAGCGCTCGGGTGCGAGACAGAGACAGATGAGGCCACGCCCGTGCGTCGCCATGAAGTTGATCGACTCCGGTGTGACGAACTGGGCGGCGATCGTGAGGTCGCCTTCGTTCTCGCGGTCGGCGTCGTCCACGACGATGACGAACTTCCCCGAGCGGAGGTCCTCGATAGCGGCCTCGATCGCCGCGAAGGGCGACATCGTTCCCCGCGCTCTCACGTCCACGCTCACCCTCAGGATCGTAGCCCTCAGCCGATGCCGCCCGGCAAGAGTCGCTCGACGTACTTCGCAAAGACGTCGACCTCGAGGTTGACCTCCTGCCCGGGGGCGATTGCAGAGAGCGTCGTCGCTTCGAGCGTCTGCGGCACGAGGGCGACCGCGAACGCGTCGGCGGCGAGCTCCGCGACGGTCAGCGACACGCCGTCGACGGCGATCGAGCCCTTCTCGACGCAGTAGCGGAGGATCCCGGCAGGGGCCTCGACGAAGACCCGGAGACCCTCGCCTTCGGCCTCGACGGACTGGACGCGGCCGACCGCGTCGACGTGGCCCTGGACGTAGTGGCCACCGAGCGGCTCCCCGGCGCGCACCGCGGGCTCGACGTTGACGGGATCACCGGCGCTGAGGTGACCCAAGGTCGAGCGCGCCAGGGTCTCCGGGACCGCGTGCAACGAGATCGTGGGACCGTCGACGGCCTCGGCGGTCAAGCAGACGCCGGCGATCGCAACCGAGTCCCCGGCGCGGAGCGACGGCGCGGTCGCGGGAGCCTCGACGACGAGCGCACGACCGCCGGCGCCGCCTTCGACCGAGACGACCCGCCCGAGCTCGCGCACGATCCCCGTGAACACAACCGAACGGTACTCCGCGGAGAACCGGGGACTGGCTTCAGCCAGACCCACCACAGCAGCTCCTAGGGCTCATGGACGTACGCCTGGATGAGGACGTCCTCGCCGATCGTGCGCGCTTCCAGCCGGGTGAGCTCCACGGGTCGGGCGAGCCCGGCGAGCACACCGGGGCCCTCGCCGGAGAGCCTCGGTGCGACGAAGACGAGGAGCTTGTCGACGAGGTCCTGCTCGAGGAACGCGGCGGCGAGCGTCGGACCTCCTTCGAGGAGGAGCGACTGGATGCCGTCTGCGGCGAGCGACTCGAGCTCGTCGCGGAGCGGGCCCGAGCGCAGCTCGAGCTCCGAGCCCTCGGGGAGCGGCCCGCGACCGAAGGCGAGCCTCCGCGGCTGGCGTACGACCGGGACGTCGCGGGCGTCGAGGCGCGGGTTCTCCCAACGCACCGTCCCCATCCCGACCGCGACCGCATCCGACGCGGCCCGGAGCACGTGGACGAGGCGACGCGACGCCTCGCCTGTGACCCAGCGCGCCTCGGGGACGGTCACGCGCCCGTCGAGCGTGACCGCGACCTTGTACGTGACAAACGGTCGCCGCTCGGTGACCCAGGTCCGCCACTCCTCGAGCTGCTGCCGGCAGCGGAAGGCGAGCTCGCCATCCGCGACCTCGACCTCGATCCCTGCGGCGCGGAGCCGATCGAGCCCGCCGCCGGCGACCGTCGGATTCGGATCGGTCTGCCCGGCGACGACCCGAACGATCCCCGCCGCGAGGAGCGCCTCGGTGCACGGGGGAGTCTTCGACGTGTGGTTGCAGGGCTCGAGCGTGACGTACATCGTCGCCCCGCGGGCGCGCTCTCCCGCCGCCTCGAGCGCCACGACCTCGGCGTGACGGCCGGCGTACTCCTCGGTCACGGCCTCCCCGACGACCTCCTCGCCGCGGACCAGGACCGCCCCGACGGTCGGGTTGGGA
>JBOHBD010000355.1:0-2647 GCA_050698195.1 Gaiellaceae bacterium | reverse complement strand
GCCGGGCAGCGGCTCGGCTGCGGCGACGACGACGTCCGGGAACGTCTCGCGGAGCCGCGCGCCGGTGCCCATCAGCGTGCCGCCCGTGCCGAGACCGGCGACGAGCACGTCGACCCGGTCGAGCGCCTCGGCGATCTCCGCGCCGGTCCCGTCGTAGTGCGCGCGCGGGTTCGCCTCGTTCGCGTACTGGAACGGCATGAAGAAGCCAGGGTCGGCTTCGGCGAGCTCGAGCGCGAGCCGGACCGCGCCGTTCGACCCCTCCTCGGGCGGCGAGTCGACGATCTCCGCGCCGTAGAGGCGAAGCAGCCGCCGGCGCTCCTCGGTCACGTTCGCCGGCATCACGCACGTGAGCGGGTAGCCCCGAAGCTTCGCGACGAGGGCGAGCGAGATCCCGGTGTTGCCGCTCGTGGGCTCGAGCAGCCGGCGCCCCGGCTCGAGCTCGCCCGAAGCCTCGGCCGCGTCGATCATGGCCTTCGCGACGCGGTCCTTGATCGACCCGGTCGGGTTCTGTCCCTCGAGCTTCGCGTACAGGTGCACGGACGGCTTCGGCGACAGGCGCGGCAGCTCGACGAGCGGCGTCGAGCCGATCAGGTCGAGAAGCGAGCGAGAGGCGGTCACACGGGGGTCAGACCCCACGGGGTCTGACCCCATTCGCACCGCCCGCCATCGCGGGCAGAAGAATGATCGTCTCGCCGTCGTAGACGGGGGTATCGAGGCCGTCGAGGGTCTTGATGTCCTCGCCGCCGAGGTACACGTTGACGTACGAGGCAAGCTCGCCTCCCGCGAGGATCTGGTCGCCGAGCGGCGGATAGCGCTCGACGAGGTCCTCGATCACGGCGCCGACGGTGTCCCCGCGCGCCTCGAGCTCTCGGACTCCTCCGACCTCCGCCCGCAGCGTCGGCGGAATGCGAACCGCGGCCATCAGTCGAGCCCCATCGGCGCGTTGCAGAACTCGACGTAGTCGACGTACTCGGTGATCGTGGGGCTGTCGCCGCAGACGGGGCAGTCCGGATCGCGTCGCACCGTCACCTCGTCGAGGGTCGTCCCGAGGGCGTCGAAGAGGAGCAGGCGTCCGGCGAGCGTGTCGCCGCGGTCGAGGATCAGCTTCAGCGCCTCGTTCGCCTGAATCGAGCCGACGATCCCGGGCAGGACGCCGAGGACTCCGCCCTCGGCGCAGCTCGGCGCGAGCTCGGGCGGCGGGGGCTGGGGGAAGAGGCAGCGGTAGCAGGGACCTGCACCGGGGGAGAACAGGGTCACCTGGCCCTCGAAGCGGAAGATCGAGCCGTGGACGACCGGGATTCCGTGCCACACCGAGGCGTCGTTCACGAGGTAGCGGGTCGGGAAGTTGTCGGCGCCGTCGATGATCGCGTCCCAGCCCGCGTCGAGGATCCGGTCGACGTTCTCGGAGGTCAGCCGCTCCTCGAACGGGACGACGCGCACGTCCGGGTTGAGCGCCTCGATCGTGCGCTTCGCGGACAGCACCTTCGGCTCGCCGAGCCGATCGGTGGCATGGACGATCTGGCGCTGGAGGTTCGACTCGTCGACGACGTCGGCGTCGACGATCCCGATCGTGCCGACTCCGGCCGCCGCGAGGTAGAGCGACGCGGGTGAGCCGAGACCGCCAGCTCCGACCAGGAGGACGCGCGCGTCGAGCAGCCGCTGCTGGCCTTCCTCGCCGACCTCCGGGATCAGGAGATGACGGCTGTAGCGCGAACGCTGCTCGGACGAGAGCGCGCGGGGGATCGTGATCTCGAAGCCGTTCCGCTTCCAGTCTGCGAACCCGCCGGCGACGGAGACGACGTCCTCGTAGCCGAGGTCGACGAGCGCCTTGGCCGCGAATGCCGACCGCGATCCGCCGGAGCAGTAGACAACGAGGGGGCGTCGCTTGTCGGGGACGAGACCCTCGATTCGGGACTCGAGCCGGCCGCGGGGGACGTGGATCGCGCCCGGAACGTGCCCTTCTTCCCACTCGTCCGGCTCGCGCACGTCGACGAAGAGGGGGGAGTCTGGCGCGCACTGGCACTCCTGCGCCTCGATCGAGGAGATCTCCTCGATCTCCTGCTTCACGCGCGCGAGCAGCTCCCGGTAGCCGGCCATTACTTTCCGAACTATAGCGGGGTGACGGTGGCTATCGTCGCGGCGTGAGCGCTCGCCGTCGAATCGTCGCTCTGGTGGCACTGGCCGCGATCGCTGCCGTCGCGGTCGTCGCCGCTGCCGTGGTCGCCTCGGGCGACGGATCGGCGACGACGACCGCCGGGACGCCGGAGCCGCGGCCGGGTCGTCCGCCGCTCTCCTTCGCGCTCGGGTTCCGCGACGACCCGGAGGCGCGCGACCTCACGCGAGGAGCCGAGCTCTACCGGCAGGGCAAGGTGAACGAAGCGGGGAGGCTCTTCGGGCGGCACGACTCTCTCGAGGCGAAGATCGGGGCGGCGTTCGTGTCGTGGCCGGAGGGAACGTTCGACCGCATGGAGCAGCTCGCGAAGCTGTACCCGAACCGCGGTGTCGTCCAGCTTCACCTGGGGCTCGCTCGGCTGTGGGCGCAGCGAGGAGACCCGCTGGAGGCGTGGCGTACGGCGATCGAGGCCGAGCCCGACACGCCCTATGCGATCCTGGCCGGGAACGTCCTCCATCCGAAGCTCCCTCGGGG
>JBOHBD010000354.1:0-11442 GCA_050698195.1 Gaiellaceae bacterium | reverse complement strand
CTTCGACCCGGGACTCGACGTCGACCTTTCGCAAGCACGTCGAGTCGCCGACCTCGGTGACGTCGACGTCATCCAGACGGACGTCGAGGAGACGTGGAGGCGCGTCTCGGAGGTCGTCTCGCGTCTCCCGGCCGATCTCCCGCTCGTCGCCGTCGGCGGAGATCACGGGCTCACCTACCCGCTCTTGCGCGGGCTCGGCCGTTCCCGCAAGGGGCCGATCGGCGTGATCTCGGTCGATGCCCACTACGACGTCCGGGTGTCGCAGCAAGGCCGGGTCTCTGCGGGCGTGCCGTTCAGGTACGTGCTCGAGCACCTGCCGGAGTTCGTGCGCGGCCGCAACGTCGTCGAGATCGGTATCAGCGGCTGGCGCAACACGTCCGGGTATTCGGAGTATCTCGCCGAACAGGGAGCACGCATCGTGCCTGCCCGTGAGCTCCATCGAGGCGACCTCGACGAGCTGCTCGCCGAAACGCTCGAGCGCGCTGCAGACGGAACCTCCGGAATCTGGCTCTCGGTCGACATCGACGCCGTCGACGCCGCCCATGCCCCCGGCACGGGAACTCCCGCCGTCGGAGGTCTCACGGCGTTCCAGCTGCTCGAGATCGTCTGGGCCTGCGGTTGCCATCCGAAGGCGCTCGGCATCGACCTGATGGAAGTCGCCCCGAGCTACGACGAGGGCGGCCGCACGGCCTTGCTCGCCGCGTCGGCGATCCTCACCTTCCTGGCCGGCCGACACCGGCAGACGGCAGGGGCGACGGAGGAGTAGGCCGGTGCGACTCGAGATAGTGGTGATCGCCGGAGCAGGGCTGGCCGGCCAGCGGGCCGTGGAGTGCCTGCGCGATGAGGTTCGAGCGTTCGCTGACGCTCCTCGGCGCGGAGCGGACCGGCTGTACGAGCGACCACCGCTCTCGAAGCCGGCTCGCCTACCGTCGGCTGCTCGCGCGGCGCGTCAGGCGACCGCTTGTGAGCTCGTGCTCAGCAGCCCGCTCATCTCCTCGAGCGTGAACGAGTCTCCGAAGTAGAGGTCGAAGTTCTTGAGAAACGCCTCGTGGAGATCCGGAAAGCTTCCGGAGACGCAGTCCTTGACGAGAACGATGTCGAACTCCCGGAAGTACGCGTCCCGCACGGTCGAGTCGACGCAATAGTTGCTGTTGATCCCCGAGATGATCACCATCCGCGTCCCCAGCATCCGAAGCTTCGTCTCGAGCGTCGTGTTGTAGAAGCACGAGGCCCGGTGCTTCTCGAAGACGTAGTCGTCCGCAGAGACGTCGCCCGCCAGGTCGTCGACGATGTTGACCTCGTCCGTCCCGTGAAGGCACACGGAGATTCCGCGCTTGTCGAGGTGACCGGGAATCTGACGTTGCTTGCGCGTCCGGTCGTCTGGGAAGTGCACCTGTCGCGACCAGAGGATCGGAAGTCCCGCCGCGCGGCACATGCGGACGAGCTCGCGCACCTTCGGGATGATCGCCCGTTGGTTCCGCTCGAGGCTCTCCACGCCGACGACCTGCGCGAAGCCCCCGGTCGTCGACAGGAACCCCTCCTGCATGTCGATGACCAGGAGCGCGGTCGTCTTGGGATCGATCGCGGTCAGATACGTCATGTCTCCTCCTTCTCAGTGTGCCCTCGTACGTCGATGTCGTGCAAGACAGGGTCGCCCGGCCGCGCGATCTCGATCTCGATCAGACGGCCGCAGCTCGGGCAGAAGAACCGCCGGAAGACGATGTCGTGGCCGACGTGGTAGGGGTTCGCCGTCGGGCCCGAGGCCTGGACGGGCTCCTCGAGCAGAGCGAGGCCTTCTTTGTAGTTCCGCCTCGATGGGGCGAAGAGGTGCCCGCATCCGCATCCGCTGTACGTCTCGCCGTCCACCGCGTAAAGCTCGAGGTGGCCACCGATCGACCGGACCGGCCCTGCGTCCCCGTCGACCTCCGGCCCCGTCGCAGGCGGCTCTGCTCGGGCGAGCCGCTCGGCGAAGAGCCGCACCCGCAAGTCCGCCGTCGCCGCCACGTCGGCGGTCCCGTCGTCTGCGAGGACGACGCCGTACGTTCGTTCCGCCTCCTCGGGAGAGACCGTCCGTTCGAAGACGTCGATCGCCACGTTGTCCGGTAACCGTTCCAGCGGGTCGCCGATCCCGCCGCCCCCGCACGTGATGCTCCGGTAGACGTCGCCGCTCCGCAGATTCGACGACGACATCCCCGGGACGACCTCGAGCTCCCCCTCGATGTCGTCGAGCTCCGTCGGCCAGCGACCGCCGTGGATCACGTCCCAGACGTTCGAGCCGCGCACCACCATCATGCTGTTCGTCCCGCCCGGGTAACCGCCGAGAATGCCGACGGACGACGGCGCCTGGGTGTTGATCGAGTGCATCACGTTACCCGGGATCTCGCCGGTGCCGTGGACCGTGAACATGATGCTGCAGCCGACGCCTCCTCGCCGCGTACCGGCTCCGGTGGAGTCGATCTGCTGGCGGCGATGGAGGTAGAGCATCGGGTAGCGAAACTCGTACGTCTCGACGTTCGCGATGCGTAGCTTCACCGCCCGAATGACGCCTCCCCCGTCTATCCCGTCCGCGACGGCCGTGGCTCCGGCGCCTCCGGCCATGGGGTCGAGCATCGTCGCACCGAACGGCCGCCCGTGCCTGTCATCTCCGAAAAGGTCCTGGACCGTGGCGGCCACCATCCACGGCGCCATCGAGCGAGAGCGGAGCTCAGCGTCGTCGGCCGAGGCCAGCATCTTTCCGAGGACTGCTGTCGCCATCGTGTTGACGTGGGGAATCGCCGCAGTCGACGCCTTGCACATCCCGGCTGGCCAGAGAGCATCGACGATGGTCCCCGGCTGGGTCACGATGTCCGTGACCCGCCTGACCGCAGCCGGGCACGAGTACATCCCGTAGCAGAGCATCGGCAGGACCGCTCCGATGACGGCGCCCGTCGTGCCGGCGAGGCTCGTGTTGAAGACGGCGTCCGTCTGGGGACCGCTGCCCGAGAAGTCGAAGACGAGTCGGTCGTCCTCCTTCGACAGGGCGAGCTGGACGCAGTGGATGTCGCCAGGCTGTCCGTCCATGTACGCCCGGTGTCGCCACGTTCCGTCCGGGATCAAGCGCAGCCGGCGGCGCAGCTTCTCCTCGCTCGTATCGACCACGGCCTCCATCGCCGCGACGACGGTCTCGACCCCGTACCGCTCGCAGCACTCGATGATCCGGCGCTTCGCGAGGTTGTTGGCGGCGATCTTCGCCCGCAGGTCGAGAGCGTTCAGGTCGCGGGTGCGCGAGCGGACGAGGTACTCGCGTTCGAGATCCTTCCGGATGACGCCGCGTTCGACGATCTTGAAGGGCGGTATCGGGAGGGCTTCGCCGAAGATGGACGTCGCGCCGATGCTGCCGTGGCTGCCGTAGACAGGGCCTCCGACGTCGACCTCGTGGATGGCGACGCCGCTCCAGGCGATCAGCTCGCCCTCCCAATGGATGGGGGCGACGAGAGCCACGTCGTTCTGATGCAGTGAGCCGAGGTACGGATCGGCGCAGATGAACATGTCGTCCTGCCCGATGCCCGGGTTCTCCGAGTACTCGCGGAGGATGTCCTTGGTGATCATGTCGTGCCCGAGCGAGATCACGCCCATGTACATGCCGACCATGAAGGCGTCCCCGTTCGCGCGCATCAGAGCGGTGTTGAAGTCGCAGATCTCGGTCGCGACGGGCGAGCCGGACACCCGACGGAGCGTCGCCGCGACCTCGTCGTTCGTGATCCACAGCCGGTTGCTGAGGATCTCGAGCGTGACCGGGTTAACCTTCGACAGAGAGCGCGACATCCCGCTCGGCGTCCCTTTCGTCCCTCGGTGTGAGAGCGAGCTCGAGATTCCCGAAACGATCGACGGTCACGACCTGACCCGGGTGCACCGGCACGGTCGTCGCAACGGTCTCGATCACGCACGGGCCGACGAGACGATGGCCCGGACGCAGCTCCGTCCCGTCGTAGATCGGCGTCTCATGCGTCTCTCGGGCGAAGACGACGTCGCGCCTCGCCCGCAACGCCTCGTCTGGCCCTTCCGTCGCGGGCGGAAGCTCTGGCAGCCTCGGCGACGCGATCCGGGCAGTCGTGACGACCTCGTACGTGACCGCCTCGACGATCGTGTCGCGAAGCGCCGTCCCGGCGCCGTAGCGGGCGTCGTAGAGGTCGAAGAAACGGGCTGTGAGCGCTGGAATGTCGTCCTCGGCGAGCGGCAGGCGCAAGATGGGAACTGCGACGTCGTGCGTCTGGTTGCGGAAGCGCATGGTCACGAAGTGCTCGTGGGCGAGGTCGAACCCCGAGGACGCAAGGGCGGCGTGCCCGTTCCGCGCGAGCTCCGCGAACGTCTGGTTCACCAGCGCCACGTCGAAGGGCATCACGGTCGGGGCCGAGATCCGTCCGTAGTGCTTCGCGTCCGCCGCGGCGACGCCGAGAGCCGAGAGCACCGCCGCGTGAGTGGGGATGATCGCGGCCTGGGCGCCGATGGTCCCGCCGTACGCGCCGACATGGAGGGGCCCACCCCCTCCGAAGGCGTAGAGGACGAAGTCTCGTGCATCGTGCCCGCGCTCGGTCGTCATGCGTCGCACGAGGTCCGCCATCAAGTTGTCGACGATGTCGACGATCCCAGCAGCGGCCTCCACAACCTCAATCCCGAGCGGACCCGCCACGTGGAGCTCGATCGCGAGCTCCGCCGCTTCCCGGTCGAGCCGAAGCCTGCCGCCGAAGAAGTTGGCCGGGTTCAGCCGGTTGAGGACGAGGTTCGCGTCCGTGACGGTCGGAAGCGTCCCCCCACGCCCGAAGCATGCGGGCCCGGGGTCGGAACCCGCGCTCATCGGCCCGACCCGCAAGCCGCGGTCCTCTGCGTTGACCCAGGCAATGCTCCCGCCGCCCGCCCCGATCGAACGCACGTCGACCATCGGCGTGAGCACAGCGAACCGATCCAGGAGCGGCTCGCTGCTCACCGTCGGCTGACCGTCCACGATGACGCTCACGTCGAAGCTGGTGCCCCCGACGTCGGTCGTGATGATGTTCGCGTGTCCGAGCTGCTCGCCGAGCACGGCGGCAGCGATGACGCCTCCGACCGGGCCGGAGTTGAGCAGGTTCACCGGGCGGCCAAGCGCTTCGCCCAGCGGCGTCACGCCGCCGTTCGACTGCATCACGAGCGGATCGGAGCCAAGGCCCCGATCGCGTACCGACGCCCGAAGCGACTCGAGGTACACGCGAAGCGTCGGGCCGATGTAGGAGTTGATCGCGGATGTGATCGAGCGCTCGTACTCCCCCAGCACGGGCGCGAGCTCGCTCGACACGGTGACGAACACCCCGGGAAGACGTGCGCGGATCGCCGCGGCGAGTCGCTGCTCGTGCCCGGGGTTACGGAAGGACCAGAGGAGGCTGATCGCGACGGCGTCGACGCCGGAGTCGGCGACAAGGTCGACCACGCGCTCGACCTCGTCCTCGGTCAGCGGAAAGACGATCTCCCCGGCGACGTCGACCCGCTCCGCGACCCCGAAGATCAGCGAGGACTTGACCAGGGGAGCTGGCTTCCGAAGCCGCGCCACGTCAGTCGCCTCCAGGTCCCCGAGACCCGCGACCTTCGAGTACACGCGGCCGATGCGTACGGCGTCCTCGTGGCCGAGCGTCGTGAGCAGTGCGATCCTCGAGCCGGAGCGGGAGTACAGCTCGTTCAAGCCCGCCGTCGTCGCGTGGCAGAAGACCGCGGTCTCGGCCAGGATCGACTCCGCGGACATCCCGAGCTCCGCGGCCGCGTTCTCCAGCGCATCGAGCACGCCGACCTCGAGCTCCCCGGGGGTCGAGAGCGCCTTGCCCGTCGCGATCCGCCCGGCGTCGTCGGCGATCGCGCAGTCGGTGAAGGTCCCACCCGTATCGATGCCGATCAGGTACATGGAGCCGCGACCAGAGTCCGGTTTCTCTCCCGCGCGGGCCGCAGCATGCTCGAGACACGCGACAACGCCTCGTCGATCATCACCCGGTCGACGCCCCTATGCGTCATCGCCCGGATGGCGCTCGCACCTGCTCCTCTGGAGCACAGGACGCCGACGGACTGCAGGCGCGCGAGCGCCTCCTCCCGGTTGGCGCCCACGGGCGCCAGCGCGAGCGCCGTCGGGTCTTCGCGCCGCTGCCCGTCGCCCACCTCCGCCGAAGCCATCGCCTCGCGCATCGCCGCCGTCGGCTCGGAGACGGCGTCGGAGCGCAGATCGATCGTCATCACTCGGGCAACCGTAGACATCCGCTCATCGGACGAGTAGGAATATACACTCGACTCGCCACGAATCCATGACGTCGCGCGACCATCTCCGACGACCCGGTACGTGCAATGCCCTCTAGAGGTCGGGTTGCCTCTTCCCTGCCAGGCGGGCACCAGGCCGATCTCGAGGGACGTCTTCATCTCGTCGTCGCCGACGTCTCGAAGACCTACCGGTCTCGCCGCGGGTTCGTCGAGGCGCTCGACACAGTGAGCTTCTCGATGGAGAAGAACGAGTTCGTGTCGATCATCGGCCCGAGCGGCTGCGGGAAGAGCACGCTGCTGATGATGGTCTCCGGACTCATCCCTCCGTCGTCCGGACGGATCGAGATACACGGTGAGCGGGTCTCCGGAGTCCATCCTGAGCTCGGCGTCGTCTTCCAGCGCGACGCTTTGCTCGACTGGCGCACGGTGCTGCGCAACGTCATGCTGCAGGTCGAGATCCGCAGGCTCGATCGCAAGCTCTACCGGGAGCGGGCGCGCGACCTGCTCGAGCTGACGGGGCTCTCAGGCTTCGAGGATCGCTATCCCTACGAGCTCTCGGGCGGCATGCGTCAGCGCGTCGCGATCTGCAGGGCGCTCATTCACGACCCAGCCTTGCTCCTCATGGACGAGCCGTTCGGTGCTCTCGACGCACTGACGCGTGAGCGAATGATGATCGACCTGATCGGGATCCACGAGCAGACCGAGACCACCGTCCTCTTCGTCACGCACAGCATCCCCGAGTCCGTTTTCCTGTCCGACCGTGTGATCGTGATGTCCCAGCGCCCCGGGCGCATACTCGAGGCACTCGACATACCACTGCCGCGGCCCCGCACCATCGCCATGATGGAGGGCCCTGAGTTCACCCGGAGCGTCGCCCACCTCCGACGCCTGTTCGCCGACGAGGGCGTCCTCACCACATGACCGAGCTGCCACCCGAGCTGAGCGCGATCGACGCGAGGCCCACGACCGCCGGATCGGGGAGATCGCGTGCGCTCTTGCGCGGCTTCGTCGCCGGGGCGAGCCCCCTCATCGCCGTGGGTGTCCTGGTTCTCGTCTGGGAGGTCGTCGTTCGCGTCCTCAACGTCCAGGAGTTCATCCTCCCTCCACCCTCGCTGATCGCGGCAGAGGCCCATCGGCAGGGCTCGACCCTCGTCGACGCGACGAGGGTGACGCTCGTCGAGGTACTCCTCGGATTCGGGCTCTGCGTCGTCGTCGGGATCCCGCTCGCGGTTCTCATCGTCTATTCGAAGGTGATCCGGAGCGTGCTCTACCCGGTGCTCGTCGCGGGGCAAGCGATCCCACGAGTCGCGATCGCGCCCCTCATGATCCTGTGGTTCGGGCTGGGCATCCAAGGGAAAGTGGTGATGGCGTTCTCGGTGGCGATCTTCCCGCTCATCATCAGCGCCGTCGTCGGACTCCAGTCGGTCGACCGAGACACGATGTACGTCGTCCAGTCGATGGGCGCGGGGCCCCTGCAGTCCTTCGTCAAGGTCCGGTTCCCGGCGGCGCTTCCGTCGATCTACGGCGGTCTGAAGATCGCCGTCACCCTGGCAGTGATCGGCGCCATCGTCGCCGAGTTCGTCGGCTCGACGCAAGGGCTCGGCTACCTCGTGCTCGTGGGCCAGGCGACGTTCAACACGCGCCTCATCTTCGCCTCGGTCGCAGTGATGGCGTTGATGGGGATCGTGCTCTTCTACATCATCGAGATCGTCGAGCGGTTCACGATCCACTGGTACTACGCGGCCCGCGCGGCCGCCGAGGAAGGCGCCCCCGACGAGTAGGCCGGAGCCTCGAGCTCCGGCCTACGCTCAGGCGATCGGCGATACCGGAGGCTCTCGGGACGGGATCCCGGCGCCCGGGTCCGGGATGCGGTGGCGCCTTCGGTAGGGCCGGATCACCTCCTCCGCGAGAAGGTGCATCTGCTCGTGGTACTCATCGACGGTGTCGACGCAGAGGGTGATGCACGCGAGGTGATCGGCGCCCGCCTCGTGCAGCGTCTCGACTTTCTCGAGTACCTCCTGCGTGCTCCCGACGAGGTTGTTGTCCATCGCCAGTGCCGGATCGCGACCCGTGTACGCCAGGGAGAGCCTGTGCTGGACCATCCCGCTCTCCATGTAGCGCCTCTCGGCCTGTTCGTGGCTACGCGCGACGAGGCACGAGAGCTGAGGAGCCGCGATCATCGACTGCGGGTCGCGTCCCGCCTCGGCGGCCTTCTCGCGAAAGACGCCGATCCACTCGCGCAGCTCCTCGAAGGGACGCCACCCCGGGATCCACCCTTCCGCGAGCCGGACGGCGCGGTCGATTGCCCTGAGCTGGTGCCCGCCGACGAGGACCGGAAACGGCTGCCGGGCGAACTTCGGATACATCTCGAAGTCGTCCAACCGGTAGGTCTCTCCTTCGTACGTCACCGACCGCTCCGTGCCGACGCGCCGGAGGATCTCGAGGCCCTCCTCGAGCATGTTGCCCCGGTGTCGGCCCACGAGATCGGGACGCGCGGCCGCGTACTCCTCCTTGTAGGCCCCGATGCTTACGCCGAGCAGGAGCCGGCCGCCGCTGAGCTGGTCGAGCGTGCTCGTTTGCTTGGCCAGGGTGACGATGTCACGCATGGGGAGGACGAGCACCGCGGTGCCGAGCTCCACGTACGTCGTCGCCGACGAGACCGCCGCCAGGACCGTCAGGACCTCGTAGAAGTTCGGCGGCTCCCGGTACTTCGAGCGCACGTACTCCTGCGGAGCGTAGTGGTCGTTCCCCCAGACGGAGTCGAAGCCGAGCCGCTCGGCCAGCTGCGCCGCGGGCACGAAGTCCTCTGCGCTGAAGAATGGGATCGGGTTGATGAGCCCCTCCATACCGGTCGGCAACGCAAGCCCGAACTTCATCGACGCTCGTCCTCCTCTCGAATCGCTCAGCCCGTCGCCGCTCGCTCGATCAGCCGCTCGAGCTCGGAGCGCTCCGTGATGACGGGTATCTCCTCCGCTCGCGAGACCGTATCGAGTGCCTTCATCCCCGACGCCGTGCTGACGAGTACCACCTCGTCGCCGGGGTCGACGAGGCCCGCCTCGAGCTGGTGCCGAAGCGCCACGAGTGACACGGCAGCCGTCGTCTCGACGAAGAGCCCTTCCGTCTCCACGAGCGTTCGCCGTGCTTCGAGCACGGCGTCGTCCGGAACCTCGACGACCCATCCTCGCGACTCACGGAGGGCATGCAGCGCCTGGTACGTGCTCTGCGAGGTCGCAATGGAGAACGCGACCGTGTCTCGGTCGACCGGCACGTGTGGCGGGACCTCGAGCCCGTCGGCGAGCGCGCGGGACAGCGAGCCATAGATCTCGCCCGCCCCAAGACGCGGCGTGTCGGCGAGCCCGAGCTCGGCCAGGTCGCGGAAGGCCCGGTACACGCCGTAGATGGCGTCGCCGTGTCCGACGGGAAAGACGATCGCGTCCGGAGCTCGGCGGTCGAGCTGCTCCCAGATCTCGAGTCCCAGCGTCCGGTACCCGGCGATGGCCAAGGGTGTGTTCCCGAGCGGAGGGTTCGAGAAGTTCGAGTTGGGGAAGAAGCCGAGCTCGCCGACAGCGTGCTGCATCAGGGACCAGCGCTCGGGTTTCGTCGGCGCCGCGGCGACGAGCACGTCGTACGCCCGAACGGATGCCTCCATCACCGGCTGGACCGGCGGGCTCTTTGCGAAGAGAACGAGAGCGAGGAGCCCCGCGCGCCGCGCGTACGCTGCCGTCGCCGCGGCCGCGTTCCCCGTCGAGGCGACGACGAGCCCGGGGCAACCCAGCCGCCGGGCGTGCGACGCGGCGAGCGACGCCGCTCGATCCTTGAACGACCACGTCGGGTTCCGGGACTCGTCCTTGATCCACAGCTTCCGGAGGCCGACGACCTCGGCGAGCCTCGGGGCGTCGACGAGCGGAGTCCCTCCCTCCCCGAGGCTGACCCGCTGCGAACGATCGACGCCGAGCGCCTCCGCGTACCTCCACTGGTCGAACGGGCGCCGGCGGAGCTCATCCGAGGAGAGGAGGTCCGCCAGCCGCTCCAGGTCGGTCACGGTCGCGAGGTTGACGGCGTACCCCTCTGCCTCGCAGGCGACGCAGCCTCTCCCGAGCCGTGGCTCGGGCTCGCGACGACGGCAACGCGGGCACTCGAGAGGCGGCGCGGTGGCTCTCACCCCACGACCCGGAGCTCGCGCGGGAGGCGCGTCAAGCGCTCGTAGCCGGAATCCGTCACGAGGGCCATGTCCTCGACCTGGAGACCTCCGAACCCGAGCTCGTAGTAGGGCGTCTCGACGCAGAGGACCATTCCCGCCTCGAGCCTCGTCGCGTCGTCGGGAGCGAGGAGCGGTGGGTCGTAGCCGTCGCCGAAGAGCCCGATTCCGTGTCCGACGTTCGTCCGCTCGTAGTGGGGGATCCCCTCGTTCCGTACGGTCTCCACCGCGACGTGGAACAGGGCGCTGGCGGAGACGCCGGGGCGCACGACCTCGAGCGCGGCCTGCTGTCCTGCGAGGAGCGCCCGATAGTAACTCTCCGTCTTGCCGTCGACGGTTCCGAAGCCGAAGCAGCGGGACAGATCCGACGCATAGCCGTCGACGACCGCTCCGACGTCGAACCGGACGACCGACCCGACCTCGAGGCGGTCGTCGGGCACGTTCGCGTTCCCGAACGCGGTCGAGCGCCCCAGCGAGACGTTGTCCATCCGGATCCGACCGCCTGCGGCCGCCACGCTGGCACTGAAGACATGCGCGAGCTCGCGCTGCGTCACGCCGACGCGGAGGGCCTCGACGGTCTCCGCGATCGCGTCCTCGGCGATCGTCGCAGCCTTCCGCAGTCGCTCCTGCTCCTTGCGCGTCTTGACCATGCGCACCTGCCGAACGAGCTCCGGCAGGAACCGCACGTCGGCACCCGGCAGACTCGCTGTCAGCCGGGGGAAGGCGGCGACGTCGATCGCGAGGGTCCCGCCCGCGAGTCCGGCGTGCTCGAGGTACGCGACGACGAGGGCGACCTCGTCCACGTCCTCATGCGTAGCCTCGGCCAGCCGCGCGATGAGGGACTCGCGCTCGTCGAGGTCCGCATCGGGGTCCCCGAAGCGGAAGAAGCGTCCGTACACCTGGACCTCGACGCCGTCGGTCAGGTCCTCGAGGACGTAGTCGATCTCGGACGACGAGAGCACGAGGAGGGGGCGCTCGGCGGCGCCGCGCCGGAC
>JBOHBD010000353.1:0-4032 GCA_050698195.1 Gaiellaceae bacterium | reverse complement strand
CGACTATGTCGAGAACCTCTGCACCGCTGTTGTCCACCGCGGCCTGACGCGGTAGTCGCGGGGGAGCGCTCGGCTCCCCCGCTGCGATCGGGGTGCCCAGATTTGAACTGGGGACCTCTCCGACCCGAACGGAGCGCGCTACCAGGCTGCGCCACACCCCGAGCCTGGGAAGCGTACCGGCTTCGGGGCTATCCTCGGTCCGTGCTGAGGGCGGTGTTGTTCGACGTCGACTTCACGCTCTTTCGGCCCGGGCCGGAGCTCGGCCCCGACGGGTACCGGCGCGTGGGAGAGCGCCACGGGCTCAGTCTCGACCCGGATCGGTATACGCGAGCGCGGGCCGGGGCGATCGAAGCGCTCCAGAGCGATCGCCGGCTCGTGCACGACGAGGAGGTCTGGATCGCGTTCACCGAGCAAATCGTCCTCGGGATGGGCGGCGACGCGAACGGCTCCCGAGCGTGCGCGATCGACATGGTGCGGGAGTGGGAGCGGCACGAGAACTTCTTCCTCTACGACGACGCGCTCCCGGTACTCGAGGCGCTTCGGCGCCACCGGTTGACGATCGGGCTCGTATCGAACGGGCAGCGGGATCTCGAGGAGTTCGTGGCGCACCACGGCCTCGAGGTCGACGCCATCGTCGGATCGAAGACGCACGGTCGGATCAAGCCGCATCCGTCGATCTTCGTGTCTGCCCTTCGTTCCCTCGACGTTCCTCCCGAAGAAGCTGCGATGGTCGGGGACTCGTACGAGGACGACATCGAGGGCGCGAGAGCGCTCGGGATGCGCGCGATCTTCCTCGACCGTGAGGGGCTGCGCCCGGACGAGCCGGACCGGATCGACACGCTGCTCGCGCTCCCCGCCGCGCTCGGCCTCCACCCCGGGGTCTGACCATGTGACAGACCGTCACTCGGGCATTCCGAGCTCCCGACGCCAGGAGTCCGTGTGCTCGCCCAACCTGGGCGCGCGTCCCGTCGCGGCGCGTCCGAACTCGCTCGCCGCCTCCGCCCGTGTCCAGGCCGGCCCGACGCAGACGTCCTCGCCGTCGAAGAGCCCGAGCCATGCGTCCAGCGGGCGTGCCGCGAAGATCTCCGCGAGCGTGGCGGCGAGCCGCTCCTGATCCGGCCCGTAGTGCAGCGCGGCCAGGTCGGGCCGGTCGAGGAGCTCGCAGAGGCGTGCGAAGAACTTCGGCTCGAGCGCGCCGACGGTCAGGTGACGGCCACCCGCGGTCTCGTAGACCCGGTAGCACGCGAGCCCGCCGGTGAGCATCTTCGGCACCGGATCGCCGCCGAGCCGGTGCTCGACGAGGTCGTGCGAGCGATGCGTCATCGAGACCGTGATCTGCGCTCCGGTGCCCGTTCGCGTCTTCTCGAGCAGCGCGGCGAGGATCTCGACAACGGCTCCGAGCGCCCCCGCCGCGAGATCCGCGATCTGGAGCGGAGGCAAGCCGGGAGCGGTGTCCTCGAGCACACCCGCCCAGCCCAGGTAGTTGAGGTCGTGCCCGGCCCGAGCTGCATGCGGCTCCTCCTCTCCGAAGCCGGTGATCGAGCAGTAGACGACCGACTCCGGGACGTCCGCCGGCCCGATGCCGAGGCGCGCGGCGACGCCCGGCCTGAAGCTCTCGAGCACGACGTCGGCCCGGGCGCAGAGCGCCTGGGCGAACACGCCATCGGCCTTCAGGTCGCAGACGACGGACTCCGTCCCACTCCGGAGCGCCGCATCCCAGGCCTGAGCGGTCTCCCGCATGGGGTCGCCCTCGGGGCTCTCGACGTGGACGACACGGGCGCCCAGCCGACGGAGCTCCCGGCTTGCGTACCCGCCCGGGAGGTACCGCGTGAGATCGACGACGAGGGCTCCCGCGAGCGGTTGCACGACTGCCGAGCCTACCTCTATCCTCGGCGGCATTGACTGACCGTTCAGTCGCTCAGGAGGAGAGGCGCCGCTCGATCCTGGGCGCGGCCGTGCGGGTGTTCGCCCGCAGCGGCTACCACGGCTCGCGGGTCGGCGACATCGCGACCGAGGCGGGCGTCGCCCACGGGCTCCTCTACCACTACTTCTCCTCCAAGGAGGAGGTGCTTGCAACCGTCTTCCGGGAAAACTTCGGCGAGCTCCTCGACCGCTTCCGCGCGGTCGAGGAAGCAGACGAGCCGGCAGCCGAGAAGCTCGAGGGCATCGCAAAGATCCTGCTCCGCACGTGGCGCAACGACCCCGACCTCGTGACGGTGATGGTGCGCGAGGTCGCGCGCAGCCCTCAGCTCCAGGCGCAGGTGGACGAGGTCCGTGAGGCGTTCGCGATCGTCCAGCGCGTGATCGAACAGGGCCAGGTCGACGGGTCGTTCCGGCGGGACGTCGACGCGCAGCTCGCGAGCTGGATCGTCTACGGTGGCCTCGAGGAGGTGCTCACGGGCTGGGTGCTCGGGCAGCTCCCCGACGGGGACGACGAGGTCGCGCGGGCGGAGCAGACCGCGGTCGAGCTCGCGGTCCGCGGCCTCAAGCCCTCCTAGTAGGGTGTCGTCGGTGAAGGTCTTCAACCTCCACGGCGACGACTGGGACCGCACCGAGGACCGGCCGGGTTGGCGGAGCAAGGACGCATGGGTGGGAGCCCGCATCGGCGGGGAGCTCATCGGCGGCAGCATGTACGAGCTCGAGCCGGGCGACCGGCTCTGGCCGTACCACCTGCACCACGCGAACGAGGAGTGGCTCCTCGTCGTCCGCGGAGAGCCGACGTTGCGCACGCCGGAGGGTGAGCACGACCTGCGCGAAGGCGACGTCGTCGCGTTCCCGCGTGGCAAGGACGGGGCCCATCAGGTCAGCAATCGCACCGACTCGCCGATCCGCGTCCTCATGCTCTCGACGCTGATCGCGCCCGATCTCGTCCACTACCCGGACAGCGGGAAGTTCGGGGCGCGCGACGCGAAGGGCGAACGCGTCCTCCTGAGCCGCCCGGGGCCGATGCTCGACTACTGGGACGGGGAGGACTAGAGCGACCGCTTGCCGCGGCGTATCTTCGCAGCCATCGTTACGAAAGTGGCAAGCGAGATCGTCGGCAGAGAGCAGGAGCTCGCTTCGCTCGACGCGTTCCTCGACGCGACACCGGACGGGCCGGCGGCGCTCGTACTCGAGGGCGAGGCGGGGATCGGCAAGTCGACCCTCTGGCTCGCAGGTGTCGAGGAGGCGCGCAACCGCGGGCTGCTCGTCCTCTCGTCACGACCGGCCGAAGCGGAGCGGGGGCTCGCCCACGCCGGACTCGGCGATCTGTTCGAAGACGTCTTGGACGAGGTTCTGCCGGCACTGTCGCCGCCCAGGCGTCGTGTGCTCGAAGCGGCGCTCCTGATCGAGGAAGCTGCCGGCGGCGCCGATCCGCGTACGCTCGGTGTCGCTATCCGTAGCGCTCCTCGAGATCCTGGCTGCGGACGAGCAGCTCGTGCTCGCGGTCGACGATGTCCAGTGGCTCGACCCCTCGTCGGCCAGCGCGCTCGGTTTCGCGCTGCGACGACTGCGCGACGAACCCGTCCTTCTCCTGTTCGCTCGCCGCGTCGGTCGAGGAGCCCAGGCGGAGCTCGAAGGTGCGCTCGCAGCCGATCGGATTCAGCAGCTACAGCTCGGCCCGCTCAGTCTCGGCGCGCTCCATCGATTGCTGCGGGCGCGGTTGGGGACGCCGTTCGCGCGACCGACGCTCACCCGACTGTGGGAGACATCAGGCGGCAATCCACTCTTCGCGCTCGAGCTCGCCCGCGCGCTGGAGCGACGTGGCGGTAGGGTCGACCCTGGCGCCGTTCTTCCGATTCCGGACAACCTCGACGAGCTCGTAAACGCGCGGGTCGACGTTCTCACCCGCCCTGCTCGAGAGGTGGCTCGAGTGGTCGCGGTGCTGGCCGAGCCGACGGTGCGCCTCGTAGAAGCCGCGGTCGGCTCGCCGGCTGCCCGAGGGCTCGCCGACGCGGTCCATGCGCGTGTGCTCGAGGTCGACGGCGAACGGATCCGCTTCACCCACCCGTTGCTCGCGTCCGCGACTGCCTCCCGCACGCCACGGGCGGG
>JBOHBD010000352.1:0-7899 GCA_050698195.1 Gaiellaceae bacterium | reverse complement strand
GACGGTGGAGGAGAACCTCCGCCTCGGCCTGGCGGGCCGCAGGCGAGGCGGGGCCGAGAACCACCTCGCCGACGTCTACGAGCTGTTTCCCGTGTTGCATGACTTCCGCGCGCGCTCCGCGGGCGTGCTCTCGGGCGGCCAGCAGCAGCAGCTCGCGATCGCCCGCGCGCTCGTCGCGAGCCCGACGGTCCTCCTCCTCGACGAGCCGTCGCTCGGTCTCGCTCCGACCGTGGTCGATCTCGTCTTCTCCACGCTCGAGACGATCCGCGAGCGCGGGCTCGCGATCCTCCTCGTCGAGCAGCGCGCACAGCGCACGGTCGCCCTTGCCGACCGGACGCACGTGCTCGCCAGTGGGGAGCTCCGCCTCCTCCTGACCCCCGACGACGCCGCTGACACGGATCGCATGGTTGCGGCGTACCTCGCCTGAAAGTGCCCGTCTCGAGCGGCCTCACGGACTTTCTCCGCGACGCGGTCGACCTCCAGGTCCAGGTCGACGCGATCGGCCTCGGCGCGATCTTCGCGCTGATGGCCGTCGGGATCGGTCTCGTCTTCGGCGTCCTCCGGCTCGTCAACTTCGCCTACGGCCAGCTGATCATGGCCGGCGGCTTCGCGCTCGCGTTCGCCTCCGAGCGCGGATGGCCGGTCGCGGTCGGGATCGTCCTCTGCTTCGCCGTCGTGATCGTCCTCTCGCTGGCGATGGAGCAGGCCGTGTTCCGGCCGTTGCGGTCCCAGTCGCCCGCCGTGATGCTGACAGCGACGTTCGCCGTCTCGTTCCTGCTCCAGAGCATCGCGCTCCTCTGGTTCGGGCCGCTCGGGAAGACCGCGGCCTCGCTCGCTCAGCTCAACCGGCCGGTGACGATCGCGGACGTCGAGATCCGGAAGATCGCGATCGTCACCATCGTCACCTCCGTCGTCTGCCTGGCCCTGCTCGTGCTGCTCCTGGGCCGCACGTCGATCGGCCTGCACATGCGGGCCTCGGCGATGGACTTCCAGACGGCGAGGCTCCTCGGCGTGCGGGCGAACCTCGTCAGCGCCGTCGCCGTCCTCGTCGCCGGCCTGCTCGCGGCCGTCGTCGCGGTGCTCCTCACGGTGCAGTTCCCGACCGTGACGCCCACGTTCGCGCTCCGCGAGACGATCGTCGTCCTCGCGGGAGTGGTCGTGGGAGGGATGACCCGGCTGCTCCCTGCGACGCTCGGCGGCTTCGCCATCGGGTACGTCTCGGGAGTTCTCGGCGGCGCGCTGCCGACGGCGCAGAGCCAGTACCTGCCCTCGCTCCTCTTCGGCCTCGTCATCGTCGTGCTGCTCGTCCGGCCGGGAGGCTTGTTCACGCGAGGCCGTCCCGCGGTCGAGCGCGTATGAGACTGCGCTCGCTCCTGCAGCTCGCAGCGCCGGTCGGGCTCGTGATCGCCGCCGCCCTCGTCGGGACGACCGTCTCCCGCTCGACCGAGATCTACTTCATCAACGCCCTCGTCGCCGTCTCGATGGTCGTCGCCCTCTACGTCTTCGTCGGCAACTCGGGGGTGCTCTCCTTCGGCCACATCTCCTTCGTCGCCGCCGGGGCGTGGGCGGCCGGCGTGCTCTCCGTCCCGGAGCAGGAGAAGCCGGCCTTCATGCCCTCCCTCTTCGACTTCCTGAGCGAGACGACCGTCGGCAACGTCCCCTCACTGCTCGCGGCAGCTGCCGTCGGGGGCGTCTTCGCGTTGCTCGTGGGGCTGCCGCTGATGCGGCTGTCGGGGCTCGCCGCCGGGATCGCCACGTTCGCGGTGCTCGAGATCACGAACAACATCCTCCGCTACTACGAGAAGATCGGTCCGGGCCTGAATACGTTCTCCTCGGTTCCCGAGACCACGGACCTCCTGCAGGCGGCGGTCGGTGCTCTGGTCGTGATCGTGGCGGCGTTCGCGTACCAGCGGAGCCGCTTCGGCCGCCAGCTGCGGGCGACGCGCGAGGACCCGGCCGCGGCGCGGGCGGTCGGCGTCTCGATCTACCGCCAGCGGCTCGGCGCCTTCGCGCTCTCCGGGTTCCTGGCCGGGCTGGCGGGGGGCCTCTACGTCCACTTCCTGCCGATCAACGTCGACGCGGTCTACCTCGACCTCACCTTCATCACGCTCGCGATGCTCGTGATCGGAGGGACGACGAGCCTCTGGGGCGCGGTCGTCGGAGCGCTCGCCGTCAGCGGGCTCGACTCCCTCCTCGCGAACGCGGAGAACGGCCTCGACGTGCTCGGGCGGACGATAGAGGTTCCCGCAGGGACCAGAATCGTCGTCGTGAGCGCGCTGATGGCGATCGTGCTGATCCTGCGGCCGAGAGGCCTCACCGGTGGCCGCGAGTTCTCGCTCGACCCCGTGTGGCGGAGGCTTCGGGCCTCATGAGGGTCTGCGTCGTCGGGTGCGGCGCGGTCGGATCCCTCTTCGCCGCGAACCTCGCCCAGCTCGAGGACGTCGAGGTGTGGGCCTACGACCTCGACCGGGCCCACGTCGACGCGATCGACGCCCAGGGGCTCCGTCTGACCGGAGCGGGAGAGGTCGTCGGGCGCGTGCATGCGACCGCCGACGCGTCGGAGCTGCCTCCGTGCGAGCTCGGTATCGTTGCCACGAAGGCGATGCACACCGAGTCCGCGATCGCCGCGACGGCCCACGTGTTCGCCGACGGGGCCGTGGCCTCGGTGCAGAACGGGGTCGGGAACGAGGAGGCGAGCGCGCGGCACGTGCGCCGGGTGATCCGCGGAACGACCTTCCCCGCGGGCAGGATCCTGGAGCCGGGTGTCGTGCAGTGGGACGTCAAGGGCGACACGACGCTCGGGCCCTTCGAGCCGAGCCCACCGTCGGCGGAGGAGATCGACCGCCTCGCAGAGGCCTGCACGCGCGGCGGGATGCCGACCAGCGCAGTCCCGGACGCCCGCCCTGCGCAGTGGCGAAAGGTGATCTTCAACGCGGCGACGAACCCGGTCGGCGCGCTCACCGGCCTCACGCACGGACGGGTCTGCGAGCGGCCCGGCCTACGGGCGCTCGTCATCGCGCTCGTCGACGAGGGGAAGGCCGTCGCCGCGGCGCAGGGGATCGTGCTCGACGCGGACCCCGAGGACCTGATCGACCACGCCGCTCGCCCCGACATCGCGTACGACCACAAGGCAAGCATGCTTCAGGACGTGGAGGCGCGGCGCGCGACCGAGATCGACTACCTGAACGGGGGCATCGCGCGCTTCGGCCGCGAGCTGGGAGTCCCGACGCCGCTCAACGACGCCGTGACCCAGCTCGTCAAGGCCCTGGAGGACTCGTGGGCCTGAGCGGCGAGCTCGAGCGCCGCTACGCGAACGTCCGCGCCGCGATGGCCGAGCACGAGCTGGACGCGCTCGTGGTCTCGGGCAGCGAGTACTCGGGGTTCGAGGGAGCGGTGACGTACCTGTCCGGGTTCCAGATCGTCCACCGCTACGCGTACGTGGTCGTCCCCGCCGAGGGCGAGCCTTCCGTCGTCTTCCCGAGCGAGGCGCGCTACGTCGGAGAGCACGCGACGGCACAGATCGAGCAGGTCTTCCACGACCGGCCGGGCGAGCACATCGCACGGCTGGCGCGGGCCGGCGGATGGCGCCGGCTCGGTGTCTACGGCCTCGACTACGTGATGGCGGTGCGCGACTACCGGGCTCTCGACGGCTTCGAGCTCGTCCCCTTCGATGTCGAGTTCGACCTCGCGAGAGCGGTGAAGAGCGGGGCCGAGCTCGAGTCCGTGCGGGACTCGGTCCGGATCAACGAGCTCGGGTTTCGCGTCTTCCTCGAGCACTACGCCCCCGGAAAGCCGGCATCCGAGGTCATGGGCGCGGCGGAGGAGTGGTTCGTCGCCGAGGGCTGCGGCCGCCTGACCATGAACATGGTGCTGACCGGGACCGACGAGCTCGCACGCCCCGAGTTCAAGATCGCGCGCCGCGAGGAGGTGCTCGGCGCGTTCGTGCTCCCCTCGCTCGAGGTCGCGGGCCCCGGGATGCACTGGGTCGAGGTGTCCCGGGCGATCGCCGCCGAGGACGCCTCCCTCTCCGACGACACGAAGCGGATGCTGGAGGCCTACGGCGAGTACTTCGAAGCGGCACGTACGGCGATGCGCCCGGGCGCGAGCTGCCACGACCTTCATCGCGCCGTGGCGAAGGGCTTTGTCGAGCGGGGCTTCCGCCTCGGCCACGTGACGGGGCACTCGATCGGGATGACGATGATCGAGTTCCCGAAGGTCGGCGAGGGCGTCGAGACGGAGCTGCGCGAGAACATGGTCCTGTCGATGCATCCGCACGCGATCGCCTCGAACGGCGAGGATTGCCTCTACATGCAGGAGACCTGGCTGGTCACGGCCGAGGGAGGCGAGCCCCTGTCGAGCCTGCCGCTCCAGGTCTTCCGCGCGTAGCCGAAACGCGCGAGGTGGCTACAATCCAGCGCGTGAGCTGGCCGTGGCTCGTCGTCCTCGTCCTCGCGGCCGCACTTGTCGTCGCGGTCGAGTGGCCGCGCCTCGGGCGGCGCTTCGGCGCCGAGGCACGCAGGGAGCGCGAGCGCAAGCAGCGCAAGGCGAAGCTGCGCGTGATCTCCTCTGAGGACGAGGAGTCGGACGAGTTCATCCGCAGCGTCCAGCGCGACCTCGACGCTCTGCCGACGATCGAGGAGCGCGACCGCAAGACGTAGTTGTGCGCAAGACCGGAATCCGCTCGCGCGGATCCCGGTCGCGCGAAAGATCCCTGAAGGCGTCCGCTTCGCGGCCGCGGCGCTGCGCTCCTACGGACGGATCGTGAAGCTCGCTGTCAGCGTGCGCGTGTTCGGGAGGATGCGGGCGACGTTCTCCGTGTTCTTCGTCTCCTGGTAGTCGGAGACGCGGAGGCGGAGGCGGTGCCGTCCCGGCGCGAGGCCGACCGTGGAGATGCGCACGATGCCGCGGCGGTAGGAGGCAGACGTCCTGCCACCGTCGATCGACGCGACGACGGACTCCCCGAACACCCCGGAGCCCGCATCCGTCGCGGCAATGCGAAGTGGCTGGCCGCGCCGCATCGAGCGCGTCCGGAGCCGCAGCGTCGGCGGCCTGACGTCGTCGATCCAGAAGCGGAACGTGAAGCGTCCCGCGCCGGCGCGAGTGCCGCTGTCGAAGACGACCGCGTAGTCGCCCGGGAGCGGGGAGAGCGCGCCGGCCGCGAGCACCGGCCGGCGGAAGCCCTCGAGGTAGGGGTTGTGCGCCACCGGCAGCCCCGCGTAGCCGGTGAGCCGGTTCTCGTCGAGCCCTGCGACCACGCGAGGCTCGACCCGGCTCCCCTTCGCCCGCTGGGTGACGACGACACCGAAGTTTGCGACCGGCCGTGTGAGGCGGACGCGGTAGACGCGCTCGGGCCCTCTCAGCATCGTCGTCACGCCGATGCCGCTCGGGTTCTCCGGGTAGCGGTAGCGGGAGACGAGCGCAGGCCGTCCGCTCGTCGTGCTCCTCGTCGCGCCCGTGCGAGTGAGTGTCGCGGCTCGATGGCGGCCGAGAGCAGCGACCGAGACGCGGCCCCAGAACGGGACTCGGCGCGCATCTGCACCCCGGCGCAGCTCGATGTACCCGCTGACATCGCCCCGGACCGCGGCAGGCGGCGTCGAGACCTCGTACTCGAGCGGCCCCGGGACGGAGACCGAGGTCGGGAGAACGAGATTCGCCCGCCCGGTGGACGTGAGCGGGCGCACCTGCCTGACCTGCCAGACGCCTGGTCCCCCGCCTGCGTCCTCGAGTTGGATCGTGCCGCGTACGGTTGCGCCACGCGAGAGCAGCCCGAACGACAAAGCGGTCGGCGTCGCGAAGAGGAGCGGCCGGTCGGCTCTGGCGAGCGCGACGACCCCGCCCCCCTGGAACTGCGGAGCCAGGAAGCCGCTTCGCTCGTCCCGGACGTCCGTCCCCGTCTGCGCGAGCGCCGACTTGACCTGCGCGACCGTCCAGGCCGGGTGGCGTTGTACGAGGAGCGCCGCGGCGCCGGCGACGTGAGGTGACGCCATGCTGGTGCCGGAGAGCGACGACCACCCTCCCCCCGGCGCTGCGGAGAGGACGTCCACCCCCGGCGCGGCGACATCCGGCTTCAGGCGGAGCGAGATCCCGGTCGGGCCGACGGAGGAGAAGTCGGCGTGGACACCCACCGGAGGCGTGCCGCCGATCTCGACCGCCCCGACGGCGATCGCGCGCTCGGAGTTGGCGGGCGACGACACGGAGCCGGCGCCCACGTCGTTGTAGTCGTTCCCGGCCGCGACGACCGGGACGACGCCCGCTTCCGCGGCCGCGTCGAGCGCGAGGGCGACGACGTCGCGGCGCGGCTCGATCTCCGGCTCGCCGATCGAGAGGTTGAGGACGTCCATGCCGTCCTTGACGGCGGCCTCGATCGCGGCGACGAGCTCCGGTGCGTTCCCGTTCGGGCTCAGCCCCGAGTCGGTGCCGACGAGCGCTCGGTAGTTCCCGATGTAGGCGCGCGGCGCGACTCCGGCGACGACGTTGCCCCCGGATGCCCGCGTTCGAGGGTTGCCCGCGGCGATGCCCGCCACGTGCGTGCCGTGCGAGGACAGGTCTCCGTCGAAGGCGAGCGCGGCGTTCCGCGACCGCGCCCGCGGCGGCGGGAACGCCCGAGCGACGATGACCTTTGCGTTCGTGAAGCGGGCCTGTCCCTTGGGGAACCCGGCAGGCATCGTGTACCCCGCGGGACTGAAGAACGGATGCTTGGGGTCGACGCCCGTGTCGATCACACCGATCTTGACGCCCTGCCCCGCCGTGTCGAGCCCGGCGCCCCAGAGCCCGAGCGCTCCGATCTGCCCCGGTGTGGCGTCGAGCTGCGGGGCGTACCGCGCCGGCGCGAAGACGTCCCGGACTCCCGAGAGCGCGCGGAGCTTCGGCAGCTGCGCGCTCGGCAGGTCGACGGCGAAGCCGTTCGTCACGAGCCGGTAGCCCCAGCGGACGCGAGCGTCCGGGAGGTGCCGCGAGAGCTCGCGCCGGAACGCGCGCTGCTCGGCGTGGATCCGGGCCGCTCCTCCCGGTGCCCGCGCGAGGGGCGCCGCCTCGAGCGCGACGACGACCTCGGTGCGATCCCCTCTCGCTGCCTCGAGGTGTGTGCGTTCGGTCGCGCCGAGCGCGAGAACGGCGAGGGCGAGCGAGAGGAGAGTCGCGGCGCGCGTCATCGAGGAATGAGACGGCCCGAGGCTAGAATCGGTAGGCCGCGCGGATGTGGCGGAATTGGTAGACGCGCACGGTTCAGGTCCGTGTGCCCGTAAGGGCGTGGAGGTTCAAGTCCTCTCATCCGCATCGATCAAGTGTTGCGCAAGACCGGAATCCGCTCGCGCGGATCCCGGTCGCGCGAAAGATCCCTGAAGGCGCCCGCTTCGCGGCCGCTGCGTTTGTCGCTCGCATGAGCCCTAGCTATCCGGTAGGGCCGCGAGCACGTCGTCGGCGTGCGTGTCCGGCTTCACATTGCGCATCACCTTTGCAAGGTTGCCGTCGCCGTCGATGACGAACGTCGAGCGCTCGACGCCCATGTACTTCTTGCCGGCGAAGCTCTTCTCGACCCAGACGCCGTACGTCTCGGAGACCGCGTGATCCTCGTCCGCGAGCAGCGTGAACGGGAGGCCGAACTTCTCACTGAACGCCCGCTTGCTGGCCGCGCCCTGAGGGCTGATGCCCCACACGTCGGCACCGCGCTCGGCGATGGTCTCGTTGGCGTCGCGGAACTCGCAGGCCTCGACCGTGCAGCCGGGCGTGTCGTCCTTCGGATAGAAGAACAGGACGAGCCAGCGCCCGCGCGCGTCAGCCAGGCGACGGACGGTGCCGGTGTCGTCGGGCAGGGCGAAATCGGGTGCGGGATCGCCTACCGCCGGCATCGGTGGTGCAGCGACGTCGGTCATGGAGAAGAGCCTACCCGACCTCCTGACC